>DASUWA010000055.1 GCA_036378675.1 Acidimicrobiales bacterium | reverse complement strand
GAAGGAGACGGAGACCAAGGAGCAGATCGCCCAGGTCGCCTCCATCTCCGCAGCCGACACCGAGATCGGCGACCTGATCTCCGAGGCCATCGACAAGGTCGGCAAGGACGGCGTCATCACCGTCGAAGAGTCCCAGACCTTCGGCATGGACCTCGAGCTGGTCGAAGGCATGCGCTTCGACAAGGGCTACATCGCCCCGTACTTCGCCACCGACCCTGAGAGGATGGAGGCGGCCCTCGAGGATCCCTACATCCTGTTCGTCGGCTCGAAGATCTCTGCCGTTCGCGACCTGCTTCCGCTGCTGGAGAAGGTCATGCAGTCGGGCAGGCCGCTTGTTCTCATCGCTGAGGACGTCGAGGGCGAAGCCCTCGCGACTCTCGTGGTCAACAAGATCCGCGGCACCTTCAAGAGCGTCGCGATCAAGGCCCCCGGCTTCGGCGAGCGCCGCAAGGCCATGCTCCAGGACATGGCGATCCTCACCGGCGGCCAAGTCGTCACAGAGGAGGTCGGCCTGAAGCTCGAAAACGTAACCCTCGACCTGCTCGGCCGTGCCCGCAAGGTCGTGGTCACCAAGGACGAGACGACCATCGTCGAGGGCGGCGGTTCCGAGCAGGACATCAAGGGCCGCATCAACCAGATCAAGACCGAGATCGAGAACACCGACTCCGACTACGACCGTGAGAAGCTCCAGGAGCGTCTCGCGAAGCTGTCCGGCGGCGTGGCGGTCATCAAGGTCGGAGCGGCCACCGAGGTCGAGTTGAAGGAGAAGAAGCACCGCATCGAGGACGCCGTTTCGACCACCAAAGCTGCGGTCGAAGAGGGCGTCGTCCCCGGCGGCGGCGTGGCGCTGCTCCGTTCGCAGGCCGCGATCCTCGACCGCTCGGAGAAGCTCGACGGCGACGAGGCAACAGGTGCCCGCATCGTGGCCAGGGCCGTTGAGGAGCCGATCAAGCAAATCGCCATCAACGCCGGGCTCGAGGGCGGTGTGATCGTCGAGAAGGTCAAGGGACTCAAGAACCTCGCCGAGGGGCTCAACGCCGCCACCGGCGAGTACGAGGACCTCTTCAAGGCCGGCGTCATCGACGCCGCCAAGGTGACCCGTTCGGCGCTGCAGAACGCAGCCTCGATCGCGGCTCTCTTCCTCACCACGGAAGCCGTCATCGTCGACAAGCCCGAGAAGGACGTCCCAGCGATGCCCGGCGGAGGCATGGAGGACTTCTAAGTCTTCCGGGCTCGGTCCCAGGGATTCGAGTTCAAGCACAAGCGATAGCGCCCGGTCGGTCTCAAGACAACGACCGGGCGCAGTCGCGGCACGATCCTCCAGCCGATTGCGGCCGTAGAATCCAAGCGTGAGCGAACCGCTGACGCCGTCGCAGGGATGGGGTGTGCTGCACCTGTTCCTGAAGCTGACTCCCGAGGCCGACCGGGAAGCGTTGGTAGCGGCGGTCAAGGAGGGTGAGGAAGGCGACCATCAGGTGGTGGCCTTTTCGGTCTTCGGGCACAAGGCGGATCTGGGAGTCCTCGCCGTGGGTCCGGACTGGAGGAAACTTCGCCGCTTGCAAGCCGCCTTGCAGGCCGCCGGCCTTGGCATCGCGCACTCGTACATATCGTTGACCGAGCTCTCCGAGTACTCGGCCGGCGTGCCCGAGGAGCATCTGCGCAACCGGCTGTACCCGAAGCTTCCGCCGGAGGGTAAGCGGGCGATCTGCTTCTACCCGATGTCGAAGCGCCGGGTCACCGGCGACAACTGGTACAGCCTGGACTTCGACGAACGCAAGCGGCTGATGATCGACCACGGCAAGTCCGGCAAACGCTTTTCCGGGAGGATCCTTCAGCTCGTCACCGGATCGACGGGACTCGACGACTTCGAGTGGGGCGTGACGTTGTTCGGGGTCCACCCCGACGACCTCAAAGATACGGTGTACAGCATGCGCTTCGACGAGGCGTCCGCCCGGTTCGGCGAGTTCGGGCCGTTCTACACCGGGATTGTTGCCCCGATCGAGGAGATAGCCACCCAGGTCGGGCTCGGCTGACCTCCGGGACCTGACCTCCGGGACCTGGACATCAGAAAATGTGGGAAAGCCGCCAGGTCCACGTCGGGGAGGGCATGCCCGACTCGGCGGTCGCTGGTATCCCGCCTCCCTCATCCGACGCAAGGCTGACTGTGGCCGCCGTTTGACCTGCGGCCAGGTGGCTTCCCAGTGGCAAGCTGGTCAACGACACGGGGACTGCGGTGCCGCCGAAGCCCACGGTCGTAAGCGCTTGCGAGGTGACCACCTTCACTGTTGCTCCCGACGCGTTCGACGCGACCGCTACCACGGTGCCTGCCGGCAGCACGGTGCGAGTCGACACCGCCGAGGTGATCGAGTTCACCAGAGCCGAAGCCGCGTTGATCGCGGCCTTGGTCAACTCGGCCGTGCTCGACTGCCCCGCATCCTGGCCCAAAACCGCTCCGAGGACCGTGAACGCGCGTCCGCCGACGGTTTGTCGGTTGGCGAAGACCAGGCAGCCGCCGGCGGTTGCAGTCGATCCCGTCTTGACTCCGATGTAGCCGCCGGTACCGACCGCCTTGTTGAAGTTGGGGACGGCGCCCGCCACGGGAAGGTTCACCGACGGCATAGCCACGACCTGCGCGAACGCCGGGATCGCCATGGCCTCGGCCGCTAGAAGCAGTTGATCCGACGCGGTAGACACCGTGCTTGACGCCAGACCGCTCGGGTCGGTGTACGTCGTGTGGGCCATACCCAGTTGCTTGGCGGTGCTGTTCATCTTCGCGACGAAGGCGGTTGTCGAGCCCGAGTCGTAGTTGCCGACGGTGTCGGCGATGTTGTTCCCCGACGCAACGAGCAGGGCTTCGAGTAGTTGCATCTCGTTGAGCGTTTCGCCCGCGGCGACTGGCACCACCGACTGCTGCTGAGCGGCCGCGCTCTGGTAGGCCGCTACGTCCGCAGCCGATATTGCAAGGGTCGAGCCGGTCTGTCCGGTAGGGATCGGATGGTCCTGAAGCAGTACGTAAGCGGTCATTATCTTGGCGAGGCTGGCTATCGGCACTTCTGTGTTCGGGCCGGAGGTCCCGAGCGGAGGCAAGCCTTCGACTTCGACGGCGGCCTCCCCGCTGGCCGGCCAAGCCAGCGTCGGCTTCGAACCGGAGAGAACGACGGATGCGGGGAGCACCCGCCTGACCTTCAGCGCCGGGATCGACTCGGTGGCGGCCCTCACAGCGCCGGCTCCGATCAGCACTACCAGTACGACCGCGACTGTCACCAGCGCACGCGCCGGGATGCGTCGCTGGGGTCTGGTCTTGAAATGGAGATGCTTCGCCGTTTTCGACCTTTGGCCGACCACGTCGACAAGGGTGCCACGCGGATTGGCCACCCGTTGGGCATGGTGCCAACCCGCGTTGTCTCCGATAGGCAATCCTGTATGCGTGGCAGACGCGGGTGGGCGCGCACGAGCGGCGGCGATCGCGGCCGCGATCGCGGCATTCCTTACCGCCCAAGCACCGGCGGCATGGGCGACGACGGCGGTCCCGCAACGGCTAGGCGCCCAGGTGCTCGATGCAGCGGCGATCCAGGACGAACAAAAGGCGGTCGTCAATCACAACGACCAGATCCCGATCCAGGCGGCACAACGGTTGATCGCGGCCTACCAGGCGAACATTTCGGCGGACCGCCAGGCGATCGTTGACGACACGAACGCGGCCAACGCGGCGATCGCAGCACACCAGGCTGCGTCACTGAGCCTCGCGACCGACAGCCAAGCCCTGAGCGAAGCGATCGCATCTCTACAACAATCCCAAGCTGCGGTCGCTGCGGATCGGGAGCGGCTGGGTGCGATCGCCGTCGGCACGTACACCGGACAACTGACCAACCCGCAGCCCTCCGGCAGCCCCACTCCCGAAGCCGATCAGCAGGCCGCAATAGACGTCGCCGAGGTTGCTCTCGTGGCGAGCATCGTCGATCGACATTTGCGCGCGGATCTTGACTCTGTTGTCCGCGACACTCGCCAGCGGGACCACCTGACCGCCATGGTGGCCGGCGACCAGCAGCAGCTGTCGGCTACAGCCCAGGCGCAAACCGCATCGGCCGCTCGGGCGTCGGCAGCAGGTGCTGCTCTCACATCCGACCAGCGCGGGCTGTCATCCGCGGACGTGGTACTCGGCCAGGCACAGGCCCGACTGACCGCCGACTTGGCGTCGGTGGCCGGCCCGGGCACACCGGCGGGCGCCGTGACCCTGCTCGGCGGATCAGCGCTCAGCGCGGCCCAGCTCGCAGCCTGGTACCACCGGGAGGGCTACGACGATCTCACCTCCGCCGCGATAGAGCAGCTCGCGGCTTGGTACATCCAAGCGGGCAACCAACTAGGCGTGAGAGGCGACGTCGCATTCGCTCAGGCGATCCTCGAAACCGGCGGGTTCAGCTCCCCGGACGCGGTCGACCTCAACAACTACGCCGGGATCGGCCATTGCGACTCGTGCGCTTCGGGGTGGCAGTTCCCGTCGCCGTACGGCGGTGCCGTCGGCCAGATCCAGCTGCTCCGGATCTTCGCCACCACCGCACCCCCGCCGGCGGGTGCGCCCCCACCGGTGCTCCCTTCGCTGACAGTCAGTCAGCAGCACAAGGCCGGATGTTGCCCGTCGGTCGAGACCCTGACCGGAGTGTGGGCCACCGACCCGACCTACGGGACCCAGATCCTGGGCATCTACCAGTCGATCCTCGACTTCGCTCTGTCCCTGCGATAAGGACAAGATGGTGGGGTGCCCACCGAACTGCTGTTTCTCAGGGACGCCTATTTGCGCGCTTTCGACGCAACGGTGATCGCGGTCGCCGAAGATGACTTCCGCGTCGCCTTGGACAGGACTGCGTTCTACCCGACCGGCGGCGGCCAGCCCCACGACACAGGCGCGCTCGGCGGTCTCCGAGTCGCAGACGTGAAAAAAGACGGCGACGAGGTGTGGCACACGCTTTCAGACGGAGGATCCCTGCCTGCAGTAGGGGAAACGGTCCACGGCGAGATCGACTGGCAGCGACGGCACCAGCTAATGCGCACGCACACTGCTCTCCACATCCTCTGCGGCGTGATCTGGAACGAGTGGGGAACAGCCGTCACCGGCGGGAACATGGAGCCGCTCTCTGCGAGGATGGACTTCGAGTTCGACCCGTTGCCCCAAGGGTTCGGGGGAACCGTCGAGAAGCTCGTCAACGCCGAGATCGCAGCCCGCCGCCCGATCGAGGTGACCTTCATCCCGCGGGCAGAGGCGGTTCTCGACGACGACCTCATCCGGACCAAGGTCAACCTGATTCCTGAGTCCGTTCGCGAGATAAGAGTTGTCGACATCGTCGGTCTCGACAAGCAGGCCGATGGCGGTACTCATGTCCGGACAACCGACGAAGTCGGCCGCGTCAACGTGCTCAAGACCGAATCCAAGGGAAAGGGCAACAAGCGGATTCGCATCGAGGTGGTCGACCGATGATCGCCCACGGCGATCTCGAGACGATCGCCGAGGTCGTTTCGTCGTACCAGAGGCTGGTGGTCGCGTTCAGCGGGGGAGTCGACTCCGGTCTTCTCGCATGGGTCGCTCACCAAACGCTCGGACCCGAACGTTGCGTCGCGGTCACCGCTGTATCGCCTTCGCTATTGCCCTCGGAGCACGATGACTGCAGGCGCCTCGCCGAGACGTGGGGTCTGCGCTGGATGGAAGTGGCGACCGAAGAGATGTCGCGTCCGGAGTACGTGGCCAACGGTGCCGACCGCTGTTACCACTGCAAGAGCGAACTACTGGAGAATCTCGAACCGATCGCTAAAGCGGAAAACGCGTCGGTTGCTCTCGGTGTCAACGTCGACGATCTCGGTGACCACCGGCCCGGTCAGGGGGCTGCGGCCGAGCGCGGTGCGGTGTTTCCTCTCGTCGAGGCCGGCCTCACCAAGGAGGCGATTCGGGCGGCTGCGCGTGCCGCAGGACTCGACATCTGGGATAAGCCGGCGGCGGCCTGTCTGGCATCGCGGGTTCCGTATGGGACGACCGTGACCATCGGCACCCTGAGTCAAGTGGCACGGGCCGAGGAGGCTCTGAAAGCGCTCGGCTACCGCGATTTGCGGGTCCGCCACTATGGCGATCTCGCCCGTCTGGAGTTTGCCGGCGAGGACCTCGACCGCGCCGTCGCGGATCGTCAGCAGGTGATCGCCGCGGTTCGTGCCGCGGGCTACAGGTACGTGACGGTCGACTTGGAAGGGCTGCGCTCCGGCAATCTCAACGCCGCCGTATTCGAAAGCCCTTGACCGAGTCGGACCCACGACTGTCGGAGTACGCGCAGGCGCTCGCCGACGGAATCGAGGGGGATCTGCCTGGCTGGGTGGTGCGGTGCGTTGAAAGGGTGATGGTCGCGTGGTCGGGGTCGTTCTCGGATGAACTCGCCCGCGCGTCACGGGTGGTCGGGGAGAGAGCCGCAGCCGACGTGGGCGGCGAGGTTCGCCGGCTCCTCACGGCTGACATAGACGAGCAGTGGACCACCCCACTGGAACTGGTCAGGTCCGCAGTTCGATACCCGACTGCACTGCTCGCCGAGCTTGGGGTGCCAGCTGTCGAGCGCGACAAGTTCTCGGTAAGCCGCTTTCCGCAGGATGTTTACGCGCTGGTACCCGCCTCCCTCGCCGATGTCGACCCAGACTTGGCCGAACCTGGGATCATTTGGGGCGCCGCCAAGGCATTCGAGCACAAGCGCCGTCACAGCGGGCCGGGGTCCGAGGTTTAGCGGCGCTTCTTACGCAGCCGGCGCTTCTGCTCGGGCGGGATACCGGCCAGCCCGTCGGCGGTATTGCTCATGGGGGTGGCGGGCGCCGTCGTCCACCCAGCGCCGGCGAGAGCGCGGGGCTCGAAGAAAAGACACGACTCCGGGCACGCAAACGGGTGCTCGTCGTTGACGGAGAGCCGGCAGCGCTGAAGTCCGTCGCCTCGCGCCGTGCTGCGGAACAGGTAGTGGCGGCAGTCCTCTTTCACGGCCATGGCTAACTATCATTCCATGCTGCGCCCGATTAGCGGCGGCGGCGCCTAAGGTTGCAAGCGATGTCGGGTCTGAGGGGCTTGTTCTCGGGTAGGGGCGCGGCGCGCCTGATCGAATATGGGTGAGCGCCTCCTCGTGGTAGGCGGTGACGGCGCCGGGATGTCGGCTGCCGCGCAAGCCCGCCGGCGAAACCCTGAACTGGAGATAGTCGCGTTGGAAATGGGCCGCTGGACGAGCTATTCGGCCTGCGGCATCCCGTTCCTTATCGGCGGAACTCTTGACAGTTCCAACGATCTCATCGCCCGCAGTCCTGAAGAGTTCCGCGCAATGCGAATCGACGTGCGAACCGAACATGAGGTGATCGGTCTGGACCTTGCCTCACGGAAGGCGGAGGTACACAACCGGGCGCACGGGCGAACCTTCCAACTCGGCTTCGATTTTCTTCACATCGCGACCGGTGGCCGGCCGAAGCGCCCCGACCTGCCCGGGCTCGACCTGCCGCACGTTCATGGCGTCCAGAACCTCACTGATGCCAACCGGTTGCTCGACGATGCCCGCGCGCTCCGTCCCCGTCAGGTCGTCGTGCTCGGCAGCGGGTACGTCGGACTCGAGCTCGCCGAGGCTTTCGTGACCAGAGGCGCGTCGGTGACGGTCGTGGAGCCAGGGCCGGAGATCATGGCCGGCTTGGACCGCGACATGGCTCCGCTTCTGTCGCGAGCCATGCGCCAAGCAGGCATCACCGTACGAACCGGTGAGGAGATCCAGCAGGTGACCGAGACCTCGGTCGTGACCTCGGCCGGGGAGATCCCGGGGGATTTGGTTGTCCTCGGACTCGGAGTGGAGCCGAACAGTGATCTCGGCGCTCGCTCGGGGCTCGACACCGGTATCCGCGGCGCGCTAGCGGTGGACCGTCAGCAACGCACTTCCTCGGAAGGTGTTTGGGCCGCCGGCGACTGCTGCCAGTCCTTCCACCTCCTCACCGGACGTCCGCTTTACTGGCCATTAGGGACAGTCGCCAACAAGCAGGGCCGGGTGGCAGGTGTCAACATCGCCGGCGGCTACGCCACATTCCCCGGGGTGGCGGGGACCGCGGTAACCAAGGTTTGCCGGACGGAGGTTGGGCGTACCGGGCTCGGCGAACGGGAAGCCGACCGCGCTGGTTTCTCGGCAGTTGCCTGCCAGGTGGAGGGGACTACATCCGCCGGGTACATGCCCGACGCGCAGAGCATCACAGTCAAGCTCATCGCCGAGCGCCGGTCAGGCCGACTCCTCGGCGCGCAGGTCGTGGGTGGCCAGGGAACCGCAAAACGCGTGGATGTCATCGCGACCGCCCTTGTCGGGCGACTGACGGTGGATGACCTGCTCGGGCTCGACCTGGGCTACGCACCGCCTTTTTCGTCACTGTGGGATCCCCTTCAGGTCGCTGCTCGCCAGCTACTCCCGCAGCTCTGACACTCCGCTGACCCGGCCCGGGTACGAAGGGACAGCCGATAGTCTCTGCCCCGATGCCGGGACACCGGGTGACCGACGCTGATCTGCTTCGCTGGAGCGAGGCATTGGCAGGTATCGCGCGCACCGGACTGGCCTTTACTCAGAGCCTTTACGAGCAGGAGCGGTTCGAGGAGGTCCTCAAGGTCGCGGCCGACATCCGGATCGCAGCAGGCCATGACGAGGGCCGCTTCGAGACCGAGGACCTGGTGAGCGGCTGGCTCGACAGCGTCGGCCAAGGAGTCGCGGGGTACGTCACCCCAAAGGTCGCCGTCGGGGCGATCGTCGGCAACGAGAAGGAGGAGTTGCTTCTGATCCAGAGAGGCGACTCCGGCGTCTGGCTCTATCCGACCGGCTGGGCAGACATCGGCTACTCGCCGGCCGAGGTGGTCGTGAAAGAGGTTGCGGAGGAGACGGGAATCGAAGTGGAACCGGTCCGATTGGTCGCCGTCTTTGACGGGCTGCGTCTCGGGGCTAGGGCCCTCCCGTTCTACTCGTTGGTGTTCCAGTGTCGACTGGTTGGCGGGGAGCTGCGCCCGCATCCGCTGGAAGCGCGAGAGGTGGGTTGGTTCTCGGAGGACTCGCTACCGGCGCCGCTCGCGGGGGCCGGGTTGTGGCGCGAGCTCGCTTTTAGGGCTATCAGGGGCGAGCCGATTGAGGTCGCCTTCGACATGCCACGCCGAGCGACGTGGCGCGGATAAACGGCCCTTTGTCCCGCTGAAGGCGTGCCCGGACAGGGACCCCCAACTCCGCTGGACGCGCTTCGCCGCCTCCTTTCTTGGGGCGCGAAGGCGCGGCGAGGCCAGTCTTTGTCGGTCAAGCCCGCCGGAAGGCGCATCGACCTCGGATCCGCCGAAGACCGGCTTTCGGGCCTCGGCGCTGCGGCCGACAATGCACGACATCTCGATGAAAGAGCTGAGGCCGTCACCGCGAAGATCGTGTCGTTGAGCCCGTTGACCGCTGGTATGGCGATCGACTACATCGACCGGCTTGCAAGACCGATCCCTTCGCTTTCAGCGAAGGCTGGCGTCGAGATTGTGACCCGCTCGTATGCCGCCCACCTCGCGGTCGAGGAGGATCCGCAGGCGTTCGGCGCCCCCGACGTCCCGGTCCTCGGTTCGTTCCCTCCCCTGCGGCACGGCCGCCCGCCGCAGGACATCATCACCCGGGCGGTCAAAGCCAGCCGGCGGAACTTTCCGGCGATCCGTGCCGTAACGGCGCCGGTGTGGGAGGGGTTCGTCGTCCTGTTGACTCGAAGGCTGCACGCGCCGGTCGAAGACGACGAAGACCTCGTGGCAATCGATGTCGTCGATGGCCTGGCCCGCTTCGGTTGGGTACTCCGACAGGTCGACATCCATTACAAGCTGTCGCCTGAGTTGAGGGGCTGACGGAAATCCTCAGGATGGGCTTGAACCCAACTGGCGGAGGAGATCGTCGACGATCGAGACTCCGCCACGGGTGAGCTCCCACTGGTCGCCGATGGTTTCGTGGTCGACCAAACCGAAAGCGTCCGGATCGATACCGAGTGCCTCGCTCCCGGCGGCGGCCAGCGGCTGAGGCTCGATGTCGTCTCCGTATGCCGGGAAGACCTCGAGACCGTCCCACAGCTCCTCCAGGGGAGCAGGCGGTTCGGCGCCTGTACCTAGAGCGAGGGCCACAGCGGAGAAGACTTCGTAGGTGCCGAGGGTCTTGGGTCGCTGGTAGCCGGCCACCGGGTGCAACCGCCACTCGAGCGTCATGCCGCCTGGGCCGTCCTCTCGGAGCCAGACCTGCGACCCGTTAACGTACGCGTCGACGGGTTCGCCGAAACGATCATCGAGTGCCACGATTACTTCAAGGCGGGCGCGCCAGACCGCCGTGGGAATCAGTCTCGCCAACGCAAATCCACGTGTCCGGTGCGGGGGCTCAGTCCTGAGGACGGTGCTGGCGGAGGTATCGCTCGACCTCGGCGGCCAGGTCGTCGATGTTGCCCATCCGGAGCCGGTCGATCCCGAACTCGGTGGCCCCGTCAGGGTCTTCGGAGTCCTCCAGCTGCGCGACGTACGCCGAGGCTTCTTCGTCGTCGGCGACCCGTTCGCTTACCTCGCGCTCCCAGTCAGCGGCGGCCCGGCGGAGGTCGCCGGCGTCGAGCGTGGCGCCGAAGAGCGCAGCGGATCGCTCGACGAGCGCCAGCGCCGCCTTCGGGGACGGGATCTGGTGCACGTAGTGGGGTACCGCGGCCCAGAAGGATGCAGCTGGTATGCCGGCAGACCGGAATGAGTCGTGCAGAACACCGACGATGCCGGTCGGTCCTTCGTAAGAAGGTGCGACGAGGCCGAGCCGATCGGCGAGGTCGCGGTCGTCGGTGGTCCCGGAAACCCGGATAGGCCTTGTGTGCGGCACATCGGCCAGAAGCGCGCCGAGGATCACCGCCATCTCGGCCCGCACCTCGTCTGCAGCCTCTACGACGGTCTTGCAGAATGACTTCCATCGAAGCTGCGGCTCGACCCCCTTCAGGACGACCAAGTCGTGCTTTCCAGCGGGAACGCTTGCCGCCGACAGTTCGATGTCCGGCCAGTCGATCTGCCGGACACCATCCTCGTCCAAACGCACGTGAGGTCGCGTCACGGTGAAGTCGTAGAACTCCTCGGCGTCGATCGTCGCGAACCGCTCGGCACCCCACTCACGGGCGAGATACTCGAGAGCGATGGTCGACGCGTCCCCGGCGTCGTTCCAGCCCTCGAAGGCGACGACGAAGATGGGGCGTCGCAGGCTCGGCCTGCGCTGCCATCGCAGCGGCTCCATCCCTCGACCGTACATCGCCGGGAGCGCCCCCGCCCTGCGTCTCTGGCCGATCGTATTCCCGATTCTGCCTTGCTGATCGGGCTGTACCGGACGTCTCGTCAGGGTCGCCTCTACCCTGGGCGGCAATGCCACGGCGGCTGTTCGTCGATCTGAAGCCAATCAGGCACTCGCGAGACTTCCGTTTCCTCTTCTCCGGCCAGTTGATCTCAACGCTCGGCAGCCAGCTAACCGTGGTGGCGGTGCCGTACCAGGTGTACCGGATGACCCACTCCTCCTTGAACGTGGGACTAATTAGCCTTGCGCAGCTGATCCCACTCGTGATCTTTTCGATGGTCGGCGGGACGTTGTCAGACACCCACGACCGCCGCCGGGTCCTTATCGCCACCGAGTTGCTGATGGCGCTGACCAGCTCGGGCCTGGCCATAAACGGATCGATGACCGGCCCCGCGCTGTGGCCGCTTTTCGTTCTGTCCGCCGCGTCCGGGGCACTCGCAGGCTTCGACCGTCCGGCTTTCAACGCGTCGATCCCGAGGATGGTCTTGGCGGACGACTTGGCTTCCGCGTACGCGCTATGGCAAGTCCAGCTTCAAGTTGGAACCGTCGTCGGACCCGCAGTCGCTGGCGTTCTTCTGTCGAGTGCCGGACTCGCCACCGTCTACTGGATCGACGTGGCGACATTTGTTGTTTCCTTCGCCTCGGTGGCGGCGTTCGGTCCGCAGAAGCCGCTGGCAGGCGCCGGCCGCGCGGGTTGGAAGTCGATCGCGGAGGGCGCTCGTTACCTGCGCGGACGCCAGGTGATCCAGGGTGTCTACCTGCTCGACATCGACGCGATGGTCTTCGGGATGCCAAGGGCGCTGTTCCCGGCTCTCGGCCTCGGTGCGTTTCACGGAGGAGCGAAAGCCGTGGGATACCTGTACGCAGCTCCGGGCGCCGGCGCCCTCGCCGGGGCGCTCATGACCGGTTGGGTGAACCTGGTTCGCCGTCAGGGCCTCGCGGTGATAATCGCGGTGATTATGTGGGGAGCGGCGATCACCGCGTTCGGCTTGGTGCACGTCCTATGGATCGCCTTGGTTCTGCTCGCGCTCGCGGGCTGGTCCGATGTGGTGTCCGCCGTGTTCCGTAACACGATCCTGCAGAGCGCGATCCCCGACTCGCTGCGCGGCCGATTGTCGGCTATCCAGATCGCGGTGGTCCAGGGCGGGCCACGCCTCGGGGATCTCGAATCCGGGGCGGTAGCTCAAGGGGTTGGTGTTCGCTTCTCGGTCGTATCCGGCGGTATCGCGTGCATCGCCGGTGCGATGGTGCTGGCAGCCGTGTTGCCGGGGTTCCGCAAGCAGGAGCGGGGTTACCGGGAGGTGGCGCCGGCCACGGGCTGACTCGTGCCCAACGGGCGACCTTTGCTCGCGGGCCGACTACTACAGTCACGCGCCGTGGTCGTCGTCGAAGCGGTCAAGGAAGCAACCCCGGAGATCGCCGCAGCTATAACCCGGTTGCTCCCACTTCTATCTCAGTCAGCAGCGCCGCCCACGCTCGCGCAGGTCGCCGAGATCGTCGACTCGCCAACTACCACCGTGTTCGTTGCCAGAGACGGCGACGGGGGCGAGATCGTGGGAACCCTGACATTGGTGGTGTTCAGGATCCCCAGCGGCATCCGGGCGTGGATCGAAGACGTCATCGTCGCCGAAGAGGCGAGGGGCCAAGGTTGCGGGGAGTCGTTGAACCGAGCAGCGCTCGAAGCGGCGCAGGCCGCCGGAGCAAGGACGGTGGAACTCACCTCACGACCATCCCGGGAGGCCGCGAACCGGCTCTACCGGCGGATCGGCTTCGTCGAACGGGAGACCAACGTCTACAGGTACACGCTGGAGCCAGACGTCCCGTGAGCTCGAACTCTTTGCAAGGCAGAGTGGCCATTGTCACTGGCTCGAGCAGTGGGATCGGTGCAGAGATCGCCCGGCACCTGGCGAAGGAGGATGCCCGGGTGGTCGTCAACTCGCGGAGATCAGTGGAAGCCGGCCGGGCGGTCGCCAAGGAAGTCGGCGGCGTGTACCGCCAGGCCGACGTCGCCGAACCCGACGCGGCCCGAGCGTTCGTCGCGAATGTGGTAGCCGAGTTCGGGCGGTTGGACATCCTGATCAACAACGCCGGAACGACGGAGGTCATCCCCCACGCAGACCTCGAGGCGGCCACGCCGGAGATATGGGCGAGGCTCTATGCGACAAACGTCATCGCCCCGTTCGTGCTGGCGACAGCCGCCGTACCGCACCTCAAGAACGCACCCTCCGGTGGCGTGATCATCAACATCGGATCTCTGGCGGGAGTGCGTCAGGTGGGTTCCTCCATCCCCTACGCGGCCAGCAAGGCGGCCCTGCATCACCAGACCCGGCTGCTGGCGGCCGTGCTTGGCCCCGAGATCAGGGTCAACGCGGTTGCTCCGGGACTGGTGGACACGCCCTGGACGGCGGACTGGCATGAGGTGCGCGCCGGCGTCTCAGCTATATCACCAATGAAGAGATCAGCACAGCCGGAGGACGTCGCCCATCTGGTCCTGGCTCAGGTCACTTCTTCGCTGGTGACCGGGGAGGTGTGGGTACTCGACAGCGGGATGAAGCTGGTCCACTAGCCGCCCGCTCACGTGTCTGGGCCCAACTCCTCAACCTCGAGAAGTGTGAAACCGTCGATGATCGTCCGCAATACCTGCTGAGCGACTCGGGGATCCAGGCCTGCATCCTTGGCCACGTCCGCGATCCGAGCCAGCATCCGATCCTCGCGACCTCGATCCACCACGGCCATATGGTGTGCACGCTTGAAGTGCACGACGTCTTCGACAAGTTGGGCCCGTTCTGCCAGCAACGCGACCAGCCGGCGGTCGACGTCATCGATCTTGTGCCGGATGTCGCCCAGTTCGCCGGCGCTCGGCGCTTGAGGTTCGCCCATCAAAGAATGATGCCCCAGCCGATCCGGGCGCCACCAACGGGAACCGGATCGCGATGGTCAACGGCGCACAGAACGCAACCGCTCGCGAATGACTAAACACCCTCTGACCTGCCCTGATGGTCACGAGCCCCCTCGATGTAGCATGCTCCCGACCAACGAAGGTTCCCTATCCCACAGGGGGAGTAGTGGCAGATTCCATCACCGTCACCGACAACCGCACAGGTGAGGTAGTAGAGATCCCCATCGTCGACGGCGGCGTGTCGGCGGACGAATTCCGCAAACTGCTGCCCGGGGTGTGGTTCTACGACCCGGCCTTCATGACCACAGCCCTCACCTCCAGCTCGATCACCTACCTCGACGGCGAGGCGGGGATCCTGCGCTACCGCGGCTACCCGATCGAGCAGCTTGCTGCGCAGTCCACCCATCTCGAGGTGGCTTACCTCCTCATCCACGGCGAACTCCCGACCGCGGATCAATTCGAAAAGTGGACCAACGACATCCGCTATCACACCTACATTCACGAGAATTTCCGGAAGCGGTTCGCGGATGCCTTCCACTACGACGCTCACCCCATGGGGATGCTCATCTCCGGGATCGCCGCCCTATCGACCTTCTACCCGGAGGCGAAGGAGATCCAGGATCCTGAGATCCGGGCATCTCAGATCATCCGGCTCATAGCCAAGGTGCCGACCCTGGCCGCCGCGTCATACAGGTACAGCCGCGGGATGCCATTTGTCTTCCCCGACAACTCCCTGAGTTTCTCAGAGAACTTCCTCAACATGATGTGGAAGGTGGCGGAGCCGGTCTATGAGCCAGATCCCGTGCTGTCACGAGCGCTGGACGTGCTATTCATCCTGCACGCCGACCATGAGCAGAACTGCGGGACGCTAGCGATGCGAACCGTCGGCTCGTCTCATGCCGATCCCTACTCAGCGGCAGCCGCCGCAGCGGCGGCGCTGTACGGACCCCGCCACGGGGGAGCCAACGAAGCCGTGCTTCGAATGCTGACCGAGATCGGCACGATGGACAACGTCGAGGGATTCATCGCGGACGTAAAGGCCGGGAAGGGCCGGCTTCAGGGGTTTGGACACCGGGTCTACAAGAACTATGACCCCCGGGCGAAGATCATCAAGCAGACTGCCGACGAGGTCTTCGCGGTCACCGGAAAGAACCCCCTTCTCGACATCGCCTTGAAGCTCGAGGAGGTCGCCCTCTCCGACGAGTACTTCATCTCGCGAAAGCTCTATCCCAACGTCGACTTTTACTCCGGGCTGATCTACCAGGCGATGAACTTTCCGACGGAGATGTTCACGGTGCTCTTTGCCATTCCGCGAGTCGCAGGCTGGCTCGCCCACTGGGAGGAGCTGATCGAGCAGGACTCGAAGATCTACAGGCCTCGCCAGCTCTGGACTGGAGCCGACGAGCGCCCTTACAAGGCGATCGCTGACCGTTAACAAGGTTGTATAGCTCGGCGGTCCAGCCGCCACTCAGGGGATCGGGATCCCCGCTGAGAGTGGCGATCCCCGGCGCACCACCCGATCAGAGTTGCGCATACGTAGTGTCGCAGGGCAGAGGGTCGCGGGCTTGTCGTATTGAATATTGTTGAGATGCGAGAGGTTGGGGGCGACCGAGAGCGCGATCCGGTTTCGGTGGTCGTTTTGGCTGCCGGCCAGTGCCACGCGCTCGCCGATTGTCTCGAGGGGGTTGCGCGGCAGCGTTCGGCGCCTGAAACCGTCGTTGCCGTGGTCGATTCGGCTCCCTCGGATGGGGCTGCCGACCTCGCGTTGCGGCATCCTGCCGTTCACTGGGTGGCCCTCGCCAATCGACAAGGACTGGCTGAACTGTGCCAGAGGGGTATCGAGTGTGCTCGCTCACCGCAGGTGGCGATCATCAACGCGCAGTACAGACCGGGTGATCGCTGGCTGGAGCGGGGGCTATGTCTCCTGGCCCACGGCGCACAGGTCGTCATAGGTATCGACCCGTCTCGGAGCGTCGGTGATCGGCTCACGAGCCTCTTCCTTGAGAGCCATGTTCCCGCGCGCATTCCGTTTTGCGAGCTCGCCGACGTCGACTCTGATGTCATCGAGGAGTTTGCTCATAGGTGCCGCGCTGCCGGGTTGGAGGTCTTGTTCGACGAGCAGCCTGGAGTCGGGCCGATCCCGCGTGACGAAGCGTCCATGGTTGAAATCCGGGCGAAGCTGCAGCTGGTCGACCGCCCGCTACCCGGAATCGCGCCTCGGTCTGTTGCTCGCCCCAAGCCCTCCTCCGCTCCGATGAACGGACTGATCAGCGTGGTCTTGTGCACGAGCGGGAAACGGCCGGACATGCTCGAGCTTTGTCTTAAGTCACTTTCGGGGCTCGATGACCCCAACTTCGAAGTCGTGGTCGTGGAGAATTCGCAGTCAGCTTCGCTTTCGATCGCGCAGCTCGAGGCAATCGGCGCTCGCCACATCCACGAGCCACTGCTTGGGCTTGACCGCGCTCGAAATCGAGGAGTGCGAGAAACACGCGGCGAGATCGTTGCCTTCATTGACGATGACTGTGAGGCGGATCCCGGCTGGCTCCGCGGCATACGTGACGCCTTTGCGGATCCCATGGTCTCCTTCGCTACAGGCAGGGTGCGACCGGCTCAACTCGACCAGGCAAGTCACCAGTGGTTCGAATCGCGATTTCCATTCGATCGAGGCCCGTATTCGCAGCGCTTCACCCGATTCGACGGCGGGGGGATCTCGCCCCTCCAGATGGGGGTCCTCGGAACGGGGGCGAACATGGCCTTCCGGCGCGATCTTCTTGACCGGATCGGGGACTTCGATATCGCGCTCGACATGGGGACGCTCGTCGGTGGGGGTGGAGACCTCGACATGTTTGCCCGGGCGCTGGCCGATGGCGAGGTTTGCCAGTACGTGGCCGACGGGGTCGTGTTCCATCACCATCGTGACACCATGACGAAGCTCCGCTGGCAGACGTGGGGATACGGCCTGTCTCAGGGCGCGATGTGCGCCAAGCACCTTCTCAACGTACGAAGCCGACGGATGCACCCCGTCATGCGATACCTGAGGATGCTCCGGGATCATCGACGAAGATTGACCGCGGTAAAGCAGGGCAAGGATCGATACCCCAGTGAGCTGGTCTTACTCGAATTAGCGGGTATCGCGCTCGGCCCGGTTGCCTACCTGATGTCCTTGGCCCGGCAGAAGCGCCCACGGGTGCGGTGACCATTACCAGCCACGCTTCGGCGCCGGTTCACCATGCCGGGATGGTCAGGGAGCTGGTCGTCCGTCAGATCCGCCTCCGCTATAGCGGGAGCGTCCTCGGGTTGGGCTGGTCGCAGCTAGCAGCGCTGGCTCAAGCGGGCGTTCTTATTTTCATCTTCGGACGCGTAGTCCGACTCGGGATTCCGAACTACGCGGCGTTCGTTCTCGTTGGCATGGTGCCCTGGCTTTGGTTCGTCGGGGCGATTGGGGCCGCTGCGGACAGTGTGGTCTCGGGCCGCGATCTCATACGACGCCCCGGCTTTCCATCGGCAGTGTTGCCGCTCGTTGCGGTCGGAGTGGCCCTGATCAACTTCGTGCTGATGCTTCCCATCACGCTGGTCACGGTGGGACTCGTCACCGGAAGAGTTCCGGCCAGGGCGATGCTGCTCCCAGTTGTTGCGATCGTGCAGCTGGTGGTCATGCTCGGCCCGGCTTATCTGGTCGCGACTGTGAACGTTTTCCTCCGCGACACCGGCCATCTGGTGTCGATTCTTCTAGGGCTTCTCTTCTATGCCACGCCCGTCTTCTATGCCCACGTCCCGTCTCACTACCACCTGATCGTGACCCTCAATCCGATGGCGCATCTCGTAGCTGCTTACCGCCAGGTTCTGCTGTACGGGACGATGCCGAGTTGGGGAGGTCTAGCTGCTCTCATGGTGGGAGGAGTCGCGGTGACCCTCGCCTGCTACCGAGTATTCGTCGGCTACGAGCGGTGGTTCGCAGAGGAGCTTTGAGTGTCCGCGATCGTCGAAGCATGTGATCTCGGCCGCCGTTACCGACACGGGATCGCGCAATCGGGACCGCGTACCTGGCGGACATTGCTGTCTAATCGCCGTCCCGGTCGTGGCCTCCGTCCCGTGTGGGCCATTCGTCACGTCTCGTTCTCCCTGGATCAGGGTTGCAGCCTCGGGTTGGTGGGACCGAACGGGGCAGGAAAGTCGACCCTGTTGAGGCTTCTTGGCGGGATCGGGCTTCCCGACGAAGGGCAACTGCACGTGGATGGCCGGGTTGCCGGAATGTTCGAGTTGGGGCAGGACTTTCACCCGGATCTGACAGGACGCGACAACATCCGGACAGCCGGATTGGTAGCGGGGTTCTCGCGTCGCGAGATCCAAGGGATGACGCCCTCGATCGTGCAGTTTGCAGATCTGGGGCGGTTCATCGACAGTCCGGTGCGGGTTTACAGCAGCGGAATGAAGGCCCGGCTCGCTTTCGCGGTGGCCATACATGTGGAACCGGAGATCCTCCTCATCGACGAGGTACTTGCGGTCGGCGACGTCGGGTTTCAACGTCGTTGCTATGACCGACTTCGGGACCTTCGCACGGCGGGGGTGACGATCGTTCTGGCTTCGCACTCGGTGGACGAGGTGAGGGAGCTGTGCGATGAAGTTATCTGGTTACGTGGCGGAAGGCTCATAGCCTCGGGGCCTCCCGGCCTCGTCCTCGAGCGATACGCGGAGATCACCGCCCAAGAGACGCGTCTCGTTACCCCATCATTAGAGGCAGCCCCGCGCACCTCATCCGACCGATTGAGCTTGAACGACAACAGGTTCGGAACCCTCGAGGCGACGATCGACGAGGTGCGAATCCAGAATTCCTCCGGTCACGAGTGTGGGTCGATTCCAAGCGGCGCATTCCTGCGTCTCGCCGTGAACACTTCAATTCCCGACCACGTCGGGCCGGTGACCCTATCGGTGAAGCTCGTACGACACCGCGATGGCTTGGTCTGCCTGGATACGAGTACCCGATCTTCAACCAGCGGCTTTGTGACATTCACGGCTGAATTCGAACGGTTGGATCTCGCGTCCGGCGACTATGCGTTCGACGTCGGGCTCTTCAGTCACGACTGGGACCGCACCTTCGATCTTCATCAAGGAGCATACGAACTCAGGGTGACGAGCAGCTGGAGTAGCGATGCTGTCGTCCTACCCCCCATCGGGTGGACCGTTACAAATGTGTCGAGCGGCGCGCCTGGAGGTGACTCTGTAGCTGATTCCCTTGTGGCTTCACCCGGAGTGGCTGAAGACTAAGGACAAGGCTTGGCCATCCTGGATCTGTCCCAGGTTGATGGTGACCAGTGATTTGCCCAACTGATTAGTTATCGGGTACGTAGCGAGATACTTGCTTGCCGGCTGCGGAATCGGTGTGATGGCAGCTCCGGGCACCCGGGTCTCGGTTACCAATACATTTCCGGAAGCCCAGGGTACGGAGACCGTGAGCTTGACAGGAACTGGCAGTGACGGAATCGCCCAGGGTGTGCTTATCAAGCAGCGGGGATCCTGGATACAACCCTGCCCGTATCCCAACAGGATCCTCATTTCCGACTGAGCCAGGTTCACCGAAGCGATTACGCCGACTCTGTTGAAACTCGAGGACGTCGCGACCATCTCGCCGGTCATCTGGGCGTAGATCGCCCTTATCCAGTAGTCAGGAAGGGTTGAGCGCCCATCGGTCGCCAAGAGCCCATCTAATACCGGATGGATGCAGTCCTGCTCCCAACAAGACCTTCCGGCGGAGTCGACCTTCGCGTTGGTCATGGCTGCTAGATACTGGACATCCCAGCCGGCGATCCGCTGAGTCTGCTCCGTGCCGTATTCGTTGATAAAGATCTTCGGATTCCCCAGTCCTGGACGGGCAGCAATGAGAGAACGCGCCTCCGCAACCTCCCGTTCGATTCCCTGCGGGTTGCCGGCGTTGTAGTGCCAGGCAAGTGCCGTAAGGGTCAGACCGTTGGCATCAGCGAAATCCAGGAACTGCTGTATTGAGAAAGAGTGCGAAGTTGGCCTCTCGATCCAACCGGAGGTCGAGGGTCCGATGATCGCAGCGTTGGGTATTACGGATCGAATGGCGTCGTACGCAACCAGGAATTGAGTCAGTAGCCGACCCGGAGTGACAGTTGCGGCCTCGGTTGGTGGGAGACCGTCCGGCTCGTTGTATACCTCCCAGTAGTCGACCCAAATGCCCATTGCACCGATTTTTTGGACCGATGAGATCACCCACTGCCGGTACCCGTTCCAGTCAGACCAGGGCGTGACCTGCCCGCCGTTTGTGTCCTGCAACCACTTGTCAGAGAGCAGAAAGGTGACAGGTATATGGTCGGTGACGGCCGAATTCCAAGGCGAGGCGCTCCCCGCCCAGTCGTCAGTGGACGACCGCCACATCGAGACGTCTAGCCCAGCCAGAAGCGCGGTGTCGGTCGGGCTGCCGTTGCTCGAATGAAGAATGCCGGAAGCCTGGTGGTCGGCGGGTTCGATCGTCTGGCTCGAGTCGACCGAAACACAAACCGTGCTCGCGCATCCGGCAGTATCTGCCCGTGCGGTCAAGAACGCTCCGGCGGAGAGCATCCCCATCCCCGCTGAGACGACCATTGCCGGGCGGACTACTCGTCGCCAGCGCATACCCAAAGCCTCCCCAGTCAGGTTCGTTGTGCCACACCATCTACCCCAGCAGCTGAATTCTCACCCCGAAGCGATGAAAACGCAGAAACGGTACTACGGCGCGATGAGACCCGGCCAAAGCTACGTGTTGGTGCGCCGACGCGTTGGTGGGAGTCTTTCCCGGACGACAGAGATGCGAGAATCGAGGGCAACGGTCACGGCCCCTACATTTGCCCGGCGGTTGGATCAGGGGCACATACGGTAAATTCCTCTCGTGAACCTGGAATCCCTGGCTCTTCGCGTCGTCGATCGGCTCCCTGAGCCAGTCGCCGACCGGCTTCGCGGCCCGGGAGGCCAGAAGCTGTGGCGTTACTCGGTCGCATCGATCGTCGCGGTTATCGTCAGCGAGGTCTGCCTGGTCCTCTTCAATGGGGTGGTCGGGATGAGTGCCGCGGTGGCAAGCTCGCTTGCTACATCCATAGCCGCGATCCCGAACTATTACATGAATAGGAAGTGGGCCTGGGGAAAGCACGGGCGCAGCCATCTTCTAAAGGAGGTGCTGCCGTTCTGGGCCCTGGCGTTCGCAGGGTGGGCGCTGTCCACATACTCGGTGTACTTAATGGAGCACTACGCCAAACACCACGGGTTTTCGCATACTTTGACTACCGCTCTCGTTGCCATCGTCTATATCGCGGCTTTCGGGGTCCTTTGGATCGGAAAATTCATGATCTTCAACAAGCTCATGTTCGTCCACAGGCATCACCAGGCTAAGGAAGACACTGAGGGCCTCGCCGTCAACTCGAGCGGCCCGAGCGGCATACGCGTCCCCGGGTAGGACGCTCTGAAACGCGACTTGCTCGCTCGAGCACAGGATGCACGGGGCTTCATGCCCCAAGACGAAGGATTCGCGTTGTACCGTGCGGGCCTCGCGGCGGCCAAATCCGGCCTCGGACCACTCCTCGAGATCGGCACCTATTGCGGAAAGTCGGCCATCTATCTCGGCGCTGCTGCTATGGAAGCGTCGAACATCCTGTTCAGCCTCGACCACCATCGTGGGTCGGAGGAGAACCAGGTCGGTTGGGTACATCACGATCCTTCGATAGTTGACGATCGCACAGGTCGAATCGACACCTTGCCTTTTGCAAGACGGACCATTGAAGACGCCGGGCTCGAGGACTATGTCGTTCTAGTGATCGGCAGGTCGGAGACGGTCGCCGCTGCTTGGAGCCGATCGCTCGGCTTTCTCTTCATCGACGGGGGCCACGGTGAGGAACCCGCATGGACCGACTACCACTCATGGGGAGCCAAGGTCGCGCCTGGAGGCTTGATGGCCATTCACGACGTCTTCCCCAATCCGGCAGACGGGGGACGACCTCCGTATGAGATCTATACGGCTGCCGTTGACTCGGGAGATTGGGTCGAAGCCGTCGACCTTTGCTGTGGGAGTCTGCGAGTGCTCCGGCGGGTCCATTCTGCAGCCACCTGATCGTAAAGCTCTCCGAGACGAGCGCCCATCTGGCGGGCGTCGAACTTGGAATGAAGGCGATCACGGGCCGCCTTGGTTATAGAAGTTCGCAGGCCCTGGTCTTCCAGCAACTCAAAAATGGCATCGGCCATCTGTGCAGATTCACCGAAGGGGACGAGAAAGCCCGACGTGCCGTGCTCGACAGCATCGCAATTGCCAACCACGTCGGACAAGACCACCGGGACGCCCGCCCGCATCGCCTCAAGTGGAGCATACGGACCGCCCTCAAATCGCGAGGTGAGAGCGAAGACATCGAACTGATGGAGCACCGCCGAAGCGTTGTCGATCTGCGGAACAAGGTGAAACCTCTCCGCCAGACCCTCTCTCGCTACCTCAGCCCGTACTTGCTGCTCGAGCGGTCCCATCCCGATCATCAGATAATGGGCGTCGGGACGTCTTCGGGCGAGAGCGGACGCAACCTTGACAAACACGTCGGGTGCCTTCTGTGGCACCAGCCTGGCGATTGTCCCCACGAGCGGAACTCCATCCGGAATCATGAGCTGATTCCTGATGTCGAACCCTGGTGCTGGGAGCTCCGGGTCGATTCCGTTCGGTATAACGACGATCCTCGACGGCTCGGCGAGCCGCCAGGCTCGCGCCCGACTGGCCTCGCTTTCCGATACCGCGACGATCCTCGACGCCAAACGGCCCAGGGCCCTCTCCGCCGTTCGCCCCAGGCGATCAGTGGTGAGCCCATTCGGCGTGTAAATGACGGGAAAGTCGCGAGGAAGGTTTGCCAACCGAACGAGGGCGCCGGCGATTGACGAATGAGCGTGCACGACTGATGGCTGGAGCTCACGAAATTTACGTCGCAACTCGGTGATCGCTACAAGGTTCCGGGCGTCCGCGACGCTTCGTCGCATCTCCAGGTACTCGAGTCGCACTCCTCGCCGGGTCATCGCCAAGACAGCCGAATCGTCATAGGCAGCGCCCGAACCCTGAGGTACCGACTTGGGTGGTAGCACCAAAGCGTGCTCGATCCCTCTTGTGTGGTTCACGATGTCGGCGACGTGGCGAGCGAGACCCCCTCCGACCGACTGTGAGACGTGTAGGACTCGCAAGATGTCAGGCGGGAGATCGCCGGTTGAGCACCGCTGGGATCGTCCGTAGCAGGGTCAAGACGTCGACACCGAAGCTCTTAGTGGCCACGTAAGCAAGATCGAGATCGAGCATGTCCTCGTAACCCAGGATGTTGGCGCCGAGGGCTTGCCACAGACCAGTGACGCCGGGCGAAGCCTGGTGCCGAATCTGGGCACGAATGTCGAAATCCTCGGGCTT
This sequence comes from Acidimicrobiales bacterium, assembly GCA_036378675.1. NCBI lineage: Bacteria > Bacillati > Actinomycetota > Acidimicrobiia > Acidimicrobiales > Acidimicrobiales bacterium. Next base: position 111,377 of record DASUWA010000055.1, on the reverse strand, counting down.
GACTGGAAGAGGCCGGGGGCCCACCAGACTCATGTCGCCTCGAACGATGTTCAGCAGCTGGGGCAGCTCGTCGATCGAGAGCCGACGAAGGACTGCGCCCACGGGGGTGACTCGAGGATCATCCTCGAGCTTGAACAGCAAACCACCCTTTGCGAAATTCCGCGAGGTGTAATCCAGCTGATGTTGTTCGGCATCCACCACCATGGATCGGAACTTGAAGATGGTGAACTGCTTACCGTCCCTACCGACGCGCTTCTGTCTGAACAGAACGGGGCCTCTGTCCGAAATCCAGATCGCCGCGGCTGAAGCCAACAGAATCGGGCTGAGAACCATGAGAGCCAGGACGGATGCAACCACATCGAAGACTCGCTTGGCCGCGACCGATCCCCAAGAGGGCCGAAGACGAAGTGGAAGCACACCAAGATCGCCGATACTCGATCTCAGCTGGCCGGCTGAGAGAGTTGCGATAGGAAGCGCAAGTGTGACGTCGACCTGTCCTTTTGAGAATCGCACGAAGTCGAGAAAGACTGTTTCGTCGAGGCGATCAGGGACGCAGAGCACGTGGTCGACCGGGTATTCGCCCAATAGATCGTTTACGAGCCTTCGTCCGGACTCCGGAGACGCGCCTTCGTTCTCGACAGGGATGAAGCTTGCGGCGTATCGGAGGCCGGCTTCGGGATAGGTCAAGAGCCGGTGCTGTATCTGGTCGATTCGCTTCGCGGAGCCTATTACCAGCGCGCCTTGGAGTCCTAAGCCGTTGCGACGGGCCGACGCGATCGTGAGCCACAAGGCGGCACGGATCCCAATCAACGCAAGACTCATAGAAATGGTGGCCAGCGCAACCTGGTCTGTGGTCACGCTTGGCTGTCCGACCGCGAGTGCGAGCCCAACTGCTGCAGCCGCTGGCGTCAGGTGTCGCCCGTACCACAGAATGCCCTGCGTTTCGTACGGCAAGCGCCTCTTCCAAAGGCCAAACAAGAGACCGGTGCACAGGAGAACTGCGACACCGGTCGAGATGCCCACAGCGGTGGAGCCGGCGAGGGAAAGAGCCAGCCCTGCCAGACCGAGGTCCGCCAAGATTGGCCCTGCCGAGCGTCCAGCTTGGTGCCAGCCGCACACAACGCGGAGCCACGCCGGGTTGAGTGACTGCACAACCAATTTGCTGTGGCGTCGTCCCTCAGTGTCATCCCTCAAGTCGATGACGTCGCCGACTGCACCTCGAACACCACCGGTAAAGGCTGGAACGGTGTGGCGTGATGTTTCGACGTTCAATGTCGACGACATTGGGAGCATCGATGCTCCCCTCGAAATCGGGTTAGTTCTCATTGTTATGCCATGCCCCCCAGCTGGCTAATGGCCTGTCGATCAGGCGCTTCTACGCTGCCTGGCAACCCTTAGGGTCCCGTATCCCAGCGCGATCAGGATGATCGCTCCGATGACCATGAGCGCGATATTGGCGCCCGTGAAGGCCAGGAATCCGCTGGGTTGTGAGCCGCTGGACCCTGTCGTGGATCCGCTGGCATTTGCCGCCGAGGCCGCCGCTACGCTCGGACTCTTGCATCCGCTGTCTTGAACGGAAAACTGCTGTTGCGCTACCAGGCTGTATTGAGCGTCGGTGGCTGTGGCCTGGTGCTGACCGGGCGACAAGCAAATGCCCGTACTTCCGGCACTCGTGCAGCCGCTCGCTTCGATGGTGCGGCTGTCGACAGGGTTACCGTCGACATACAGCTGTACTGTCGAACCCTGGTCCGCTGGCTGGGCGCAAGCCTGCCACTTCAGCTTGCCGTTGTTGTAGCTGACGGTCAAACTCAGAGTTTGCGACCCTGTCGTGGTTGTTGGTCGGCAGTTAGCGATCGTGGTGGAGGTGTTGTAACCCTGGTTGGGGCAGGAGGTCGGCGAGGCGGGTGCGCCCACACCTGGATTCGCTCGGGCGGGAGAACCCGATAGGACGGCCGTCACGAAACCGAGTAGCACCGCTGCCACCAGCAGCATGCCGACTCGGCGAGCTAGGCCGAACCGCTGCAACCCTCCGGCGTTTCTCGTATTTTTACTCAACACCCCATCCTTCGACTCCGGATCACCGGACGTCCTCAAGGCACCCCAGCAGTTTTCGCCGTTGCGGCAGCGATATCCTCCATCAATTGCGGTGCCGAATCAAGACAAAGAAGGCCAGAGGGCGCCTTCTCATGCCTAATCATGACAACTTGCTCAAAAAGGTCGTCGGTATCACCCGGGGTGATGGGACGAAGCCGAACTGTAGTCGGGAAGAGGGTGTCGGCGGGATGAACACCTGGAGGACCACGTGTGAACTGGATCGTGCCGGAATTGTGACTGTGTATGACACTGTCTCGACCCCGTTCTGCGACCCCGATACCGGACTCGTAGTAACGGACCCATCGATCGAGGCTCCCTTGAGGAATGATCCGGCAGGGAGATAAAGGGTGACCAGCCCTTCGTACTCTCCAGCTGTTTGTGCTGGACTGAACGGTCCGAAGACCTCCTGGGGGACGGTTTGACCAGCCGGAGCCGTGTTGTCCAGGTCGATGGTGGCGTTCATGAAGCTCCCCGATTCGCTAGGCCGCTGACCGGTCAGGCGAAGGGACGAAGTCAGGTAGTAGTCCAGCTTGTTCGACCCGAAATTCTGGACCGTGAGCTGGGTGAAATCGGTCGTGGGAGACGGTAGGGCTCCGTCAAATCCGAGAAGTCGTATGGCGGTTTCATCAGTTGGATCGTCGGCGTACATCATCACGTGGCGCTGCTTGGAAGCACTGATCAGGGCCACGCCCAGGGGTTTGAGCGTCGTGAACTCTCCGGACGTCAGCCGTTGGAAGGCAGCTTGGGCGACCTCGCCCGTGAAGTCCTGACGCGCTGTCCGCTGCGGAAAAAGCTGATACGCGGTGCTCAGGGTCACTGACACCGCGTTGTCAGAGCTGACTGTTCCCAGATCAGGGGTGCTCACCGGACCGACGCCGGCGAGTATCGCGGCCAGGCCGGCGGAATCAACCTGGATGACTCCGTCGACATGCTGTCCGCTTTCGTGTTCGTACATCGCCTCCAGGACGGGACCGTCGACGGTGAAGTCGGACATCATGTTCGAGTCCCGCCAGTCGGAGGTAGGCGCGAGTCCAGCGTAGGTCTTCATAAAGTCAGCGGGAAAAGTCGCCGAGGTCTCGGGGCTGTTCAGTTTGATTTCATCAATTGGGCCGATGTGGACCAGAGTCACCTTGCCGCCATGCGAAGTCAGAACGCCGTAAGAGAGGATCATCCCTCCAGACCCGCGCATCTCGGCGCTGTTGGCAACTGCGATGAGATATCGCCTGTCGCCCGAAGCTCCGGAGATGTCTTCGACAACTCGAAGCGCAGCGCCAACTGACAGGAGTTCCGCTTGACGCTTCGAGGCTTCTCGGAATACCCGGTTTACTGCCGACCTCACAGGGCTGAAAACGAGGGAGCTGTCGAGGCCTGCCGGCGCATCGGGAAGGGTGCTGGCGACTTGTTGGACCGCTGACTGAACTGCTTCCACGGTGTCAAGGGGCGTCTGACCTTGTCGAAGGGGGACCGCCAATTGACCGTTCACGGCTAGGGGCGAAGCGGCGTTCAGTATGTCCTCAGCACCGCCGACCATTTGCAGCCCAAGTTGCACGCCCGACCGGACAGCTTGCAGGTTCTGCCGGCCAATGGGGAGGGCGTTGAGCACTTCGAAATCAGGACTGTTATACAAGGCCGAGTTGACGCTCGTTAGGGTGTTCTGGGCCTGGACAAGTTTCTCCTCGGCGACGCCAACATGACCCTCCTCGGCTTCAGCGGTCACCGCCTGGAGCGTCGCGGGAAGCGCCCTCAGCTTGCGTTCGAGGCGTACGCCGTGAATTATGCCGATGACCGCGACGAGAAGTACCAACACGACGAACCCGGCGGCAATTAGCAGTGCCGGCAACAGCCACCGTGGATGCCGTCTGGGACTCCGGCGACCGGACTTCGCCCGACGATGGTTCACTTTCGGCGAATGTCTTGGCCAGGTTGGCGCGCGCCCTTGAGAGATGAGGGACCGTTCGCAGAAAGTCTTTCCACCACCGCGTCAGCGATCATCTGTACGGCTTCTGGCGACAGCGGGTGGTCGGAACGAGCTCTAAGAGTTATCCGCCGGCGCAATGTCTCGATCTGATGAGTGATTTCGTTCAAGCGCTGCCGGAAGTCAGCCTGCTGGCTGGCCACCGCCCTGATCTCGTCGTTGATTTCGCCGAGGGAAACCTGCAAGCGATCCTCCGACTGTGCAGAGGATTCGGTCTGTAGAGCCATCGACTGTTCGAGTCTGTCCATGGCCGTCATGAGCGCGCGGTCTGCGCTCGTCCCGTCGATCCCACTCGGCGATGCCGACGCTCGCGTCAGGGCATCCAACCGGTCGGAGATTGAGGCGAGCACAGCCTGCATGTTCGCCAGTTCGGCGACGGTGTCCTCCCGCCCCGCTCGCGTCGTCTCAGCGGGCATCCCGTCTTCGGGCGCCGCGCTCAGGCCATCCTCCGCTTCCTCTGGTTCTGCCCCAGGCCACTGCAGGCGGACATCCAGATCGTCTCGAGACGTCCCTTCAGGCTCCATTCGCGGGCAACGTTATCCGATGGTCTTTCCAGCCTTGCCGTCACCACCAATTCGCTCTCGCCATAGCCGAGCACGAAGCTGCACAAGGCGAACCAATGACCTGGGGATACGGGACCAGATGGAGGTGCGAGGGGGTCGCAGCTCTGTGACGTCGACTGGTACCTCGACGACGCGGACCCCGGCCCGTTCCGCTCGGAGAATTAGCTCGGTGTCAAACACGTCTTCGCCGAAGCTGCAGATCCTCACGAAGGGTTCAAGGGTTTGTCGCCTCATGGCCTTGATGCCATGGGTATCGCTGACCTGAAGCCCGAAACCGTAACGCAGTAGCGAAGAGAAGACGTTGGTCACGACCCTCCTGCCTGGGCTCCTTCGGTCGAGAGCTCCTGGCGCGCGTTTGGAACCGACCACCAGCGCTACTTCAGAGTCCTTGAATCGCTCGACAGCCTCGTCCAGGAAACGCAGATCCACGAAGTCGACGTCGAAGTTCACAACGATGTCCCCGCGAGAAGCGAGGAATCCCGATCGTAGCGCTCTGCCATAGTCCGGAGCCGGGAGGCGGATACCAGTGACCTCCTCGTAAGTCGACTCCAACGATCCGAGTTCTTCGGGTGTTCGGTCGCTCGACCCGTTTTCCGCGATGATGACCTCGAACTCTTGGCCTCTCTCACGGAGGCCAGCCACAACCGTCCCGACGGCCTGCTCGAGGTATCCCTCCTCGTTGTGTGCCGGCATGACGACCGAGATCATTAATCCCTCATGCTAAGTGACCGTCGCCAATCGACTACCCCGAGCCAGTCAGCATCCCGGACCCGCGGCGGTCGGCGACAAATCGCGGTGATCCTGCAATGGGTGGCTACTGGTGTCGTATGTGGCCTATTGATCGCGCTCTCCGTTCCGCCCTTCGGATTCTGGCCTCTCGCTTGGGTGGGATTCGCCGGGATCGCACTAGCGTTGCCTGGGCGTCCGGCCCGCGACCGCTTTGCTCTCGGATTCGGTGCCGGTCTCGGCCAGTATGTGGTCGGGCTCGCATGGGTCAGTGAGTTCTCGATTCCTGGTTGCGCCGCTCTCATGATCCTGGGGGCGTTGTTCGTCGCATCGACGCTGCTGATCGTCCCGGTCCGTCGGCCAGGGACACTTGGGTTGGCGATGCCGGCGGCGTTCATCCTCAGCGACTGGGTTCGAGCGAGATTTCCGTTGGGCGGTTTCCCGCTCGGTGGCACCTCCCTCGGCCAAGCTGCTTCTCCTCTCGTGCCAAGCACCCGCCTCGGAGGAAGCCTGTTGTTGACCGGCGAGACCGTCCTCGTCGGAGTGACGATTGCTCAAGCGATCCGAGTCGCCCTCGGCTGGAGAGCTGGAACCCACCGGCCTAACCGCCTCGGAAAGTCACGATCGGCCGCAGGCGCAGCACCTCGAGCCCTTGCACTGTTTGCAGCCGCCGCGGTGGCTGTGCCGATTGCCGGCCGGCTCTCGCCGGCAGGCTTTGGGGGACATCTCTCACCATTGAAGATCGCGCTCGTCCAAGGGGGTGGTCCGCGTGGAACGAGGGCGATTCACACTGACCCCCAGGTAGTATTCGACCGCCACTTAACCGCGGCACAAGGAATATACGGGCCTGTCGATTTGGTGGTGATGCCTGAAGGGATACTGCAGACTGACCAGGCGTTCACGAACAGTGCAGACGCGGCGGAAATCGCCGGGCTCGCGCAGAATCTGGCGTCCACCGTGGTTGTCGGTGTCGAACAGGACGTCGGAACAAAGCACTACCTCAACGAAGTGGCGGCTTGGTCTTCGTCCGGCGCCGTCACCGCTACCTACGTGAAGAATCATCTGGTTCCGTTCGGCGAGTACGTGCCCTTCCGTTCGGTCATTGCCCGGCTGTTCAACGTGTCCGACGTCCCGCTGGACGCGATCGCGGGTCACGGCGCGGGATATATGAAGACTCCGGCGGCACCTCTGGGGGTGATGGTGTCGTACGAGGTTTTCTTCGACGAAAGGGCGCGAGGTGGAGTCCGGTCGGGCGGGCAGATCTTGATTGTCCCGACGAACACCGCCTCATATCGTTCGAGCCAGGTTCCGACACAGGAATTGGCCGCCGCCCGTTTGCGCGCGTGGGAAACCGGACGATGGGTACTTCAGGTCACTCCAACGGGATATTCAGCGATCGTTACGCCCTCGGGACGGATCCTAAATCGATCGATTCTCGGCATGCAGACTGTTATCGAGGGGACGGCCAACCGTGAGTCCGGTACAACTGTGTACGTAGCGGTGGGTGACGGTCCGTTCGCAATTGTCTCGGCCCTTCTTCTTCTGTTCGCGCTGGTTATCGCCAGATGGGACTCTCGGTTGCCACGACAAACCGGCCCCCCGGAAAGATGACATTGCGATAGTGAGCCAAGGCGAAACCGACCTTCCCGGGGTGGACATCCTGCTCGTGTGCACCGGGAACCAGTGTCGGTCCCCGATGGCGGCAGCCATACTGACCCGCCTGCTCTCGGAACGCGGCTCTGCATTCAACGTCGCTTCGGGAGGGTTCGTAAGCGAGGGCATCCCCTGCCCGCCTGAGGTACTAGAGGTCATGGGCCCGCTCGGTTACGACCTGTCCCCGCACAGGAGCAGGGCGCTTTCAGAGGCTCTATTGGATTCCGCCCGGATCGTGGTCGGGATGACCAGGCAGCACGTCGTCGATCTCTCGCTAGTGGACCCGACCACCTGGTCACGAACGTTCACCTTCTCGGAGCTGGTGCGCCTGGGGGAGGCCAGTCCGGCAAGACGATCGGACGAGTCCCTGGATTCGTGGGTGGCTCGTATTGGCGCAGGCCGCCATCGCGCCCGAATTCTGGACCTGCCGCTGTCCGAGGACGTTCCCGATCCCATCGGGAAACCCTTAGGGGTCTACATCAGAACGCGGGACCGGTTGGTAGCTCTGGCAACCGGGTTCGCCGATCTGATCGAACCAGTTTGACCTGAAGGCTTCCGGCGATAACAGTTTGTACCTCATGGCCGGGACCGATGCCCTTCGAGTAGCTCTCCTGGTCTATCGCGGCAACCCACACTCGGGAGGTCAGGGGGTATACACGAGGTACCTCGCGAGGGAATTGGTCAACCTCGGCCACGAGGTGACCGTGTTCGCGGGTCAGCCTTGGCCCGTGCTAGACGAAGGAACCGGCTTCGTGCCTGTGCCCAGCCTGGACCTGTACAGAGAGCCGGACCCGTTTCGCGTCCCACTTCCGTGGGAGTTCAGGTCTCCGATCGACCTGGCCGAATTCGGGCTCATGTGCACGGCTGGGTTCCCGGAGCCCAGAACGTTTAGCTGGAGGGTCCGGAGGGCGCTCGCTGCGCGTGCGGGGCAGTACGACGTGGTGCATGACAACCAAACCTTCGGTCGGAGCCTTCTCGGCGTCATGGCCGACGGATGGCCTCTGCTCGGCACGTGCCACCATCCAGTCACGGTCGACAAGACGCTCGACATCGAGCACGCCGAGAACCTCCGCCGCAGGGTGACTTTGCGCCGCTGGTACGGCTTTCTCGGGATGCAAATGAAGGTCGCACGCCAGATTCCTCGTGTTCTGACGGTCTCCTCGTCATCGAAGCGCGACATTGTTGAGCAGTACGGCCTGCGGTCCGAACAGCTAGCTGTGGTCCCGATAGGCGCCGACCACACGCACTTCCGCCCTCGACCTGAGATTCCGAAGGTACCCGGTCGGATCATGACCACGGCCAGCGCAGATGTGCCCTTCAAGGGTCTCCTTCCGCTGGTGGAAGCGGTTGCCAAGCTTCGCACCGAGCGGCCTGACGCCCATCTCCTGGTGGTCGGCAGGCTCCGCGCCGAGTCACCGGTCGCGGGAGCGATCGAAAGGCTGGGGCTGCAAGGCGCGGTCACCTTTGAGTCCGCCGTCAGCGATGACCGGATGGTCGAACTTTATGCACAAGCCCAGGTCGCGGTGGTGCCATCCCTCTACGAGGGGTTCTCGTTGCCCGCGGTTGAGGCGCTCGCCTGCGGAGTACCGCTCGTCGCCACGACCGGTGGTGCCCTGCCAGAGGTCGTGGGTGAAGACGGCAAGACGGGTCTCCTGGTGGCCCCTGGTGACCCAGGTGCTCTGGCGGAAGCTATCCGCACGGTTCTGGACGAGCCCGAGTTGGCAGCGAGACTCTCCTCGGCCGGCCGGCGGCGAGTGCTGGAGCGGTACACGTGGCAGGCGTGTGCTAGCGCCACCGCGGAGCACTACCGCTGGACCATCGAGGACCACAAAACGCGTACCTGGTCGGTTAGGTGCTGACTGTTCGATACCCAGTGCTCGGCGTGAAACCGGGTGATCATGTTCTCGACCTGGGGGCGGGAGGTGGTCGTCACGCGTTCGAAGCCATGCGACTGGGAGCGAACGTAACCGCGCTCGATGCGGACGAGTTGGAAGTCAAGGATGTTTCCGCTCTGATGACAGCGTTGCTCGAGGAAGCTGGGGGTCAGCGAACCTATGGCGGTGGCTTTCCTGTTGCGGGTGACGCATTGAAGCTTCCCTTTGCCAGCCAGACGTTCGACCGGGTAATCGCTGCTGAAGTCTTGGAGCACATCCGAGACGACCGAACTGCCATCTCGGAACTCGCCCGAGTCATCAGGCCCGGCGGGACAATGGCGATAACCGTGCCCAGATGGTGGCCCGAACTGCTCACCTGGGCACTCTCCGACGAGTACCACAGCAATCCGGGCGGCCATATCCGCATCTACCGGAAGTCGGCTCTTGTGGAACGTCTGAGGGATGCTGACCTGAAGGTATTCGCGACACATCACGCGCATGCTCTTCATAGCCCCTACTGGTGGTTAAAGGCAGCCGTCGGCGTCCGGGATGACACCCACCCTCTCGTCCGTGCCTACCATCGGCTGCTGGTCTGGGATATCACGGCTGCCACTCCACTGACTCGCGTCCCCGACGCTGTTCTGAATCCATTGCTCGGAAAGAGCCTTGTTATCTACGTGAGGAAACCCTCGTGAGCCATCCCTTGACAACGAGGGAAGTCGCCGACACCGTCGACTGGATCGCGTCCATACAGCGACCGGACGGGATGATTCCTTGGTTTCATGGAGGTCACTCCGATCCGTGGAACCACACCGAGGCCGCAATGGCCTTGATGTTGGGGGGACAGCGGACCGACGCTGAGAGGGCCTACCAGTGGCTCATTGATAGTCAACTGCCCAACGGCACGTGGTGCCGTTACTATCTCGCCGACGGAGTTGAGGATCCTCGGAGGGACCCCAACGTAGGGGCTTACGTCGCTACGGGCTCTTGGTGGCACTACCTGCTGACAGGAGATTCGGGCTTTCTCGAGTCGATGTGGCCGGCAATCGAGAAAGCAATCGGTTTCGTCCTCCGGTTACAGCAGCCCGGCGGCGAAGTCCTGTGGTCGATGGACCCAGACGGTCACCTCGGCCGTTACGCCTTGCTCACCTCAACGTCGTCGATACACCACAGTCTGCGCTGTGCCGTCGCCATTGCCGAATACCTCGGATACGAGAAGCCCGAGTGGGAGCTGGCAGCGGATTTGATCGTTGAAGCAATTGTCCATCGGCCCCAGAGCTTTGCTCCGAAACACAGATGGGCTATGGACTGGTACTACCCGGTACTTTCCGGTGCGGTAGATCGTCAGTCGGGTCGTGACCGACTGACTTCCCGCTGGTCTGAGTTCGTCATTCAAGGCGTGGGAATTCGGTGCGTGGCTGATCAATCCTGGGTCACTGCCGCTGAAACGGCGGAATGTGTCATGGCTCTCGACGCAGTCGGTATGTCCGATGAAGCAGAGAGGCTGCTCGACTGGACCCGACACCTGCGAGACGACGATGGGGCTTACTGGACTGGCTGTGTACATCCGCAGTGCGTCAGATACCCCGGTGGCGAGAGGACCACATATACCGCTGCCGCAGTGTTGTTGGCCGACCATGCTATCTACGGCGGAGGTCCCTCCTCGGGTCTGTTCAGAGGTGAGACACTCGCCGAGGTCCGTGACCTATCGGGAGTCGTCGAGACGCTCGGCGACCTTTAGGGCCTATGAGGCGCCCCAGTATCACGTGGGTCACGCCGTTCGTCCCTGATCGCCACGGTGGAGGAGGCCAGATTCGCCAGGCGTATCTTCTCCTGGCGCTGGCCGAGGTTGCGGAGATAGGGCTCTACGCCAACCGGGAGTCAAAGGACCTGTTGGTGCGAGAGGCGGTCTCATCGTTTCACCTGATCGATGCGCCGGCTACCGATTGGGCCACTCGATCGAAATGGGCGAGAAGGACTCGGGATCTGGCTGTGGTTCTGTACGGCCGTGAGCCTCGTGAGGTGTCCAACTTTCGCGGTCTTCGCAAGGCTCTGGCTGGGCCTTTGGGAGGCACGGACGCCGAGGCCGTCATCGTGGAATACGCGGGCCTCGCGCCGCTCATCGATTATCGGGCGGACTTAGAGCAACCCTGGATCCTTACCCTTCACAACGTCGGGTCCGTGATGGAGCGACAGGAGCAAGCCATCAACAGCGGAGGGCGCCAGGCATGGCTCCACTCCCGAGACTCAAGAATCTGGGAGCGTTGGGAATCGAAGCAGCCATCACGCTATGACCGGGTCGTAACCGTGTCCTCTGAGGATGCAGTTCACTTCAGAGACCGAAGGGGTCGCCGTTCCGAGGTCATACCCAATGGCGTCGACATCGAGCGCTTCCGGCCGACTGACCTGCCCGACGAACCGAGGCTCATCTTCACGGGCGCACTCAACACTGGTCCGAACTATTACGGGCTGCTTTGGTTCTGCCACGACGTTTTACCCTTGGTCAGGCGAGTCCGTACGGACGTTACTCTCGACATAGTCGGGTCCAATGCCCCGCCCGAGATACGAGATCTCGGCCGACTTCCTGGCGTGCGCGTCCATGAAGACGTCCCCGATGTCGTTCCACATCTGCGAGCGGCGCGTGTCTCAGTCGTGCCGTTGAAAATCGGTACGGGGACAAGGCTCAAGGCCCTCGAAGCGATGGCGGCAGGTCGACCGGTGGTTGGCACATCAGTGGGACTCGGGGGCCTCGAGATAGCCGATCGGATCAATGCAGAGATCGCAGATGATCCCCAATCGTTCTCTGATCGGGTTTGTCGCTTGTTGGATGACGACGATCACGCTTCTGTCCTGACTCAACAAGCACGACACCTCGTTGAAGAACGGTACTCGTGGAGTGCCATCGGCGCACGGTACGTCGGCTTTATCGCTGAGATGTTGGGGTGATTCCCGACAGCAATTCCTGGTGTACGGCGATTGTCTCCTTGGCCGTTCGCTCCCACGTGAACAACCGTGCCCGTGCTTGCCCGCGAGCGATCATTTCAGCCCGGAGTTCGTCGTCCCGTGCCATTCGGAGTATGGCGTTAGACCAACCATCCGCGTCATCCGGGTCGTTGAGCAACGCAGCATCGGCGGTGACCTCGGGAATCGAGCCGCTGTTCGAGGCGGCTACCGGGATTGCCGCGGCCATTCCCTCGAGTGGCGTGAGCCCGAAGCCTTCGTCGCGCGACGGATGTAGCAGGGCGACAGCCCCGTGCATCAACGCGAGCATTTCTGACTCTGGCAACCATCCGGGCAGCCGAACCAGGTGGCGGAGACCGAGGCGTTCGATCTGGTCCTCGATGGCATCCACACCGAGTCCTCGGGGACCGATCGCGACTACCGGGTAGTCGAGTTGGGTGGTGATTGTGGCAAGGGCATTGAGAACTACCTGGAGGTTCTTACGGGCCGACACGTTGCCGAGGACGACGAAATATCGACCCGGAACGAGCTCGTACTTCCTGCAGGCCTCATCGATGTGACTCCGGTCAACTGGCACCCAGAACACTGGATCAACTCCAAGGTGGACCACTCGTATGCGGCTTTCCTCCACACCCAGTATTTCGGGTATCTCGCGTGCGGTCTTGTGGGAGTCGGCTATGAGCATCTCGGCTCGATCTGCCGCCTGCTTGAAGCTACGTACATACCGTATGTGCTCATAACGGGTCACCCAGTCCGGATTGGCCAGGGGCATGAGGTCGTGGATGGTGAACACCAAACGGGCACGGGTCGGAACGGGTATCGCTGGATAGAGGATGTGCAGCAGATCGGGTTTTCGGAATGCGCGATCCACCCGCGGGCGACCACTCACCAACCAGGACAGGTGGAGCATTCTTCGAGACCATTGGGATCGAGGAACGTTTGGCCGCAGTATCGGAAGACCCGGCGGTGGCCCGATCTCAGAAGGAGGCTCAGGGGACGCGCCAACTGAGTAGGTAATGCCGTGGTGTTCGCTGGACGCGATGGCAGGAATCAGTCGTCGAACGTAGTAGCCGATTCCAGTGGCACCCGGCTGCTCGAGGCGATGGCCGTACAACAGGACGGTGCTCAATTCGAACCTACGGTTACGGCTTCGAAAATCGACATAATCCTGTTCGCCATGACCGATGGCACGAAGTCCCGGAGGACTCGTTCACGTCCTGCCGATCCCATGGCGTCGGCTTCAACCGGATTATCCAGAAGCCGGATGATCGCAAGAGCCAACGACGGCGGATCGCCAGGAGGTACAAGGATGCCGGTACGCCCATTCTCCACGATCTTGGCCATCGCACCAACGTCAGTTGCGACAACTGGAAGCCCCAAAGCCATCGCTTCCAGTACCGCTACCGGGTAGTTCTCCCATCTTGATGCTTGAACGTAGACAGCTGCCTCTGACCAGTACGTGTACGGACGAGAACGGTGGCCCCTGAGCGTCACGGTCTGATCGAGACCAAGTTCCGTCAGTCGAAGCCGTATCTTGCGAGCGTATGCCTCGTACCCTTTTTGCTCGCCTCCGAATACGTCGAGCCGGATAGCAGAAAACGAGTTTCGGACTGACGCTACAGCTTCGAGGAGAAGATCAAGTCCCTTTTGGGGAACAAGACGCGACGATGTGACGAGCCGGCAGCCACCGCGGGTGACGGGATCCCTCGCGAGGACATCGTGTTGTACTGCGTTGGGGACGACCTGAACCTTCTGCATCGGAAGTCCCGGAGCGCTCTCGAGGGTGGATGGATCAGGAATGACGATCGAGTTGGAGGTGAGGCCGGCGAGGCGATTCAAAGTGGTGGAGCGCTCGCCCAAGTGAACGTGCCACACCACAGGCACCTTCATTGCCCTAGCTGCAGGACCGGCTAAAAGAACGCCACGCAGGTCACTCGCGTGCAGGATATCTGTGCCCGGGGGGATGCGTCGGCGGATCCGGTCCCACGCCAGTGGCAGCAAGGATGCGGCGAGCATCGCCTTGTGTCCCTGGGTGTTGTGTCCGTAAGTCATGAGCGACCCGGGCAACTGGACGACAGACCGGTCGAACCCAAGGCTGTCAAGCTCCTCTGTGAAGGGACCTTCACCGGTCGTCAGAAAGTGCACCCCGGTCCGGGACCGTAACTCCGTGGCGATCGTTATCGATACCTGGTGGCTACCCCCGGTCACGTGGGGGTAGGCGTCGAAGAACGTGACGGAGGACGGTCGCTTGGCGGTCAGCATTCTTTGGTCAGGAGGCGCTCAGTGCCAGGTGGCCGGGCCCCAGCGCCCGAGCGCCTCATTCCATGTGTCAAGGGCGAAATGACGGGTCATGACGAAATCCTCGGAAGGATCCAAACCATCGCTGTTGGGGCTCGGGAGATGAAGGTGCCTCGAGGAGTAGGCGTTGTGATAGACGACATCGCCGAATGTTGCCCCAACAAACCACTCGCCACCATGGACACTATCGGTCTTCGGAACGATCGCTACGCGGTCCGGTCCGGCGCGACGGCTGATCAGCTCGCCAACGTCGTTCCACCCTTCATGCCCACCATCCTGAGACTCCTGTGCCCTGAAGGTGTGTCTTCCGGAGACAAAGGTTTCCGTGCGCATCGCGAGACAGCAAGGGTGAGCGTATTCTCGGGCACATTCGCAGCCGACGACGTCGAATCCCTTTCCTAACGGTTCCAAGAAGGTCGGCAGCCAGCTTTCGCTGAAAGGGAATGCATCGGCGTCCAGGCTCATCACGTATTCCGTCGAGCTAAGCAAGAATCCGATGTCGAGCGCGACGCTATGACGCAAGTTGGCTGGCAGCCTGATCAACCGCGCCGAGAAGAGATCACAGAGCGGACGGGGGTTGACATCGCTGTGATTGTCCACCACGAGAATCTGGGTCGTGGCATCGGTGAACCGACGGATGCCTTTGAGCGCGATCGGAAGGAACTCGTCACTGTTCCATGTTGCGATCACGATCGTGACCCCGGGGCGCAGGCGGCGAAGCCGCCGCCTGCTTTGGAGACGGAGCACGGACTGGAGCAGGCCGAATCTCTCGACTAGCACCGCGACCCGTTTGACCTCTCGGAAACGGTCCAAAACATCCATGGCTGGCGGCTCAGTCGCTACAACGTGCCAGGAATGTGAGCGGAATCGGCTCCATTGCGGCTGGGTGTGTCCGAGCCAACTGCTTCGGGTTCCGAAGAAGCACCGGATCCGTACCCATACCCGTAGCCAAATCCAAATGAGGCGTCGCTCGCGCGGAACTTGTTCAAGACCACACCAAATAACCTCGTTTGATTACGGATGAGTAGGTCCTTGGCCTTGGACACCGCAATCGTCGATGACGACCTTGCAGCGGTCACGAGTAACGCGCCGGACGCGATGCGCCCAATGACGAGAGTATCGGCAACCGGCAGAACAGGTGGGGTGTCGATCAGCACCAAGTCTGCCTGCTCCGCCAAACCGCTCAACAGGCGCGAGGTGCGTCCAGTTCCCAGTAGTTCGGCAGGACTGGCTACGTCCGCCCCGGTTCCGAGGAAGTAGAGGCCGGTCTGAAGTCCGCTCGGCTGTGCCGGTAGCTCGACGTACTGGAGCGTGTCTTCCAACTTGCGCTTGCCTAGCAGCACTTCCGAAACACCATATTCGTTGTGCGCGTTGACGAGACGGTGGGCGTTCGGGTGGCGCAAGTCGAGGTCGACGAGGACTGTTCGGCGTCCCGCCGCAGCGAAGGCAAACGCCAGGTTGACACACGTCAGGGTCTTGCCCTCTTCGGGACTCGCACTGGTGACGATCACCGTTGGGCGCTCCGTGTCGGCAAGAGCCACCGAGAGGTTCGAGCGAAGAATACGGAAGGACTCTTCGAACGCCGTCGAAGTGTCCCAGGACGAGCGCGATGCGTAGCTGGCGGTGGATTTGAGTGATTTAGCCAACGGATTGTCTTTCGACGAGACCACCCCGTAGCGGGATTATCCCGAGTACCGGAAGATCGAGCTTCCGCTCGAGATCCTCCGGGTTTCTTACAGTGATATCGAGGTAGTCGAGCAGCAACACCAGCGCCACGGCAACGACAAATCCAAAGATCGCGCCCAGCTCAAGATGACGTGTGAGCCCATTGGACAGCGGCGCAATGGGCAGGCTCGCGTTCTGAAACACGTACGCCGGCTCGGCAGGGATCGTACCGGGACCGGCCGAGGCCCCGGGCGAATAGCTCTGAATCTGGGAGACAAACGAAGCGCTCATTCCGTTCGCCAGTCGTTCAGCCACCAGCGGATCCGGATCGGTAACCGTCACAGCGATTAGGTTTGAACCCGGGACCACCGTGGCCTTGGTCTCGCTGGTTACTTCTTGGGCATTCCGTGGAACTCCTGTCGCCGAAATCGTCTTCTGAGCGATCACAGGATTAGGAATCATTTGGGTGAA
The DNA here is from genome assembly GCA_036378675.1 of Acidimicrobiales bacterium. Taxonomy (NCBI): domain Bacteria; kingdom Bacillati; phylum Actinomycetota; class Acidimicrobiia; order Acidimicrobiales; species Acidimicrobiales bacterium. Next base: position 95,097 of record DASUWA010000055.1, on the reverse strand, counting down.
GGTATAAAGGATCTGATTGAGCCCGGGCAGTGCATACAGTTCGGCTGGATTTTGGGCAAGCTGTCCAGGCCCGACGTAGAGCACGGCGTTGGCCCGATACAACGCCGTTCTCGGTGTTATGAGGTACCCAGCCGCCAACCCGACGGCCACGGTCACGACTACAAAAAACCATCGATGCCGGAGCAGACGCAGATATCGTCGAAGCTCCACTGCTTAGACTCCCTTGCCCAACACTCGTGGCACCACCATTGCCTCCCTAAGCCCAATCCTACTAGTGCCTAAGTCGAGCCAGGGCTCAGCTCTCTCCGTGGGCCTGAAATTTCAGCCTTTTCGGGCGAAGCTGGCCAACTCCAAGGACGGCCGCACTGCCTCCCGTTCTTTGGCTGCGGCCTTCCGCGAGCAGTCCAGAGCAGCGGCCCCGGCACCACACAGTGCAAATACAGGCCAATCGACGACCTGGCTCACGAACGGTTGCAGAACAAGACCGGCAATCAGTAGTCCGATTAGGCCATTCCTGGCCCCAAACGCGGGTCCAGTGTAAGAAGAGGCGCTATTCAATCCTGGCAGAGGGCGCAATGCCCGCACCATATAGAGCAATGCGAGCACATAAAGAGCGAGGCCCGCATAGCCCAACTGAATGCCAATATTAAGGTAACCGTCCTCGCTAACAATGAAGGTTTGTGTCGTTTCCAATCCCTTCAGTGACGCCAACTGCCCTGCGCCCGCGCCGGTAGCGAGGCCCGTGCCCATCGGGTGCGTTGACAGCGCCTGCAGCCCGTACCTTGTAGAGGTGATGTGACTCGTGTTGGATCCCTGCGACGCGACGTAGTGATGAGCGAGTCCGCTACTCGCGATGAGCGGGATACAAGCAACAAGGGCAATGGCCAAAGCGAAGCCCAACCGTTCGGCGTGCGCGACGGATCTGCCGATCTGCGTCCGAAGTCCGAGCAATGCAGCGATCACTCCCGCCACCAAGGCGGCGCGACCTTGATTGAAGACGAGCGCCACCGAAATAAGGGGCACTCCCAGACGAACGAACCAGCCTGGTCGTCCCCGGGTAAAGAATTCAACCGCTATGGCGAGCGCGAGCACGAGGTAGAACCCCGCGTCGAGATAGTTGAGTAGCACCGATCCGACCCGCGGGAAATGGTGACCGCCGACTGATCCGTACACCTCCTGGTATGTCGGGTTGGCAATCCTGAGAACCCGGAGTTCATAATCCGTAAGCTTGATCGTCTTCGTTACGAAGCGAACCCAGGTGTTCGTAGCGAAGAACTCGAAAATACCGACACCGGCAACAACCGAAGCTACGATGACAAATTGGCGGAAGAGCCTGTTGACCTCCTCGCTCGTCAGGCCGCAGTGCCGGACGACAAGGAACAGGCCCACGTACAGCACGTCGCTTCGCCATCCCAGCTCCCGGGCGTAGAACGACAATCCTGCCCCCGGGCCCGAGCCGACGAACAAACCTGGAAGGAGCAGGTACAGAGTTCCGAGAGCGAGGTACGCGAAACCGAAGCGGTCGGCCCTGTCGAATTTTAGGCGCTGCGACTGGTCCGCAGATCTGTTGTTGAGGACTCTGCGTAGCGCGGCGAGAGCGATACCGAGCACCATCGCCTCTTTCCAGAAGCCCAGCGACCTGACGACCGACGCCGGTAGCCCCATGCGGAGTAACGCCGCCAAGGCGATCGTGGAGAAAGGCAGACCGATGACCAGCGCTGAAAGTGCCCGGGAGGGCTTCCGTACCAGGAACGACAAAAGTCCCACGGCGATTAGGAGTTCGATCAGTCGTATGGCCTTCGACTCGCCATGCCGGATGACCTCGAGGACGAAAAGAGGTGTCACCCAGATCCATGTCCGACCAGCGATTCTGAGGACTAGAGCCCAGGTGGCTTGGGCTCGGGACGAAGCGGATCGCGCCCACCGCGGAGTTGGGCCCATCCAAGGCCATCCCGGCCGCCCTGCTTGCACGAAACGATTGTAAGCGGGAGGTGGAAGGGTTTGATGGCGGCAAATGACTTCAAGGTCAATTGTGCTGTGCGACCCTCCTGAGTACCGTGTACGAATTGATCATCGACCCATGCGCATGTACTTCAAACCATGAAGCCCAAATTGCTGTGGGTCACGGACGAGGTACCGGACCCTGAATTAGGGGGCGGGAGTATCCGGCAATACGAACTATTGACCCGGATATCCGACTCGGCAGAGATCGACTTGCTTTTGGTCGGCTCTCTTCGTAACCGCGATCTGCGGCAAGCGTTGAGAGCTGTGCATGAGGTACCCCCGTTCCAGGGACCGATTCGGCCCGCACTTGTTCGCCGGCTCAGTGATGTGCGGGACGTCGCACTGCTCAGAACGCCGATGGAACTCCGGTGGGCACGGCGCACCCGAGAGTTGCTGGATCGCCATCTGGGTGACACCTCTTCCTATTCGTTGGTTCAGGTCGAACACGAGTGGTTTGCACCGCTCCTGCCCGCCCAAAAAAGGAATCGTTGGGCGATCACGCTTCACAACCTGATATCAGTACGGGCGAGGCAGGGAGCAGCCGTCGCGCATAAGCGTAGGGTGCGCTGGTTGCTCGAGGGTGATGCTGACAACGCCGCCCGGCTCGAACGATGGATAAGCCGAAGCTACGACGTGACCATCGCTGTCTCTGATGCCGATGCGGCCGGCTTGGAGCGGGCGGTCGTCGTTCCAAACGGAGTCGACTTGGATCGCTTCAACGCTGAACCCATCCCGTCAGCACCCCGTTTGCTCTTCAGCGGCTCGTTCAACTACGAGCCGAACGTCGATGCGGCATTGTGGTTCTGCGGTGAGATCCTCCCGTTGGTGCGCCACGAAGTTCCGATGGCGACGGTAGCAATTGTCGGTCGGCAGCCTGATCACCGGATGCGGCGCCTAGCAGCGCAGAGGGGCGTCGACACTCATTTCGACGTTCCGTCCATCCGACCGTATCTCTCCTCGGCGCGAGTCGTGGTCGTGCCGGTGAGGATCGGTTCCGGAACGCGACTGAAGGCACTCGAAGCCATGGCGGCCTGCCGCCCCGTGGTCGGAACGCCTGTGGGTTTGGAAGGGCTCGGTCTGCAACAAGGAGTATCGGCCGAGATCGCCGCGGACGCCGAGGGCGTGGCTTCAGGGATCGTGCGACTGCTTACTGATGACACGTACGCAGAGCAATTAGCAAGGGCCGGTCGCCGCTTGGTCGAGGATCGCTTTTCCTGGGATCGGATAGCCAAGATCTACTTGGAAGGAGTGTTGACTCCGTTTACCTGAGGAAGGGTAATCCGACTGTCTCCCCGGCATCGGTCCCTGATTCAAGTATGCCGGTCGACAGTCGTCCTCATCGTCGAATGTGGTCATGTAGCGTTCCCCCCATGGAGCCGGGGGTTCAGCATGACGATGTGGACTCTGGGCAGGACCACTAGCGGGCACCGGACTGTTCCCCGAGGTCACGGTGAATCCGGCCAGCCGCCGAATGACTGTCAGCGCCATTGTGTGCACGATGGGGAGAACGTCCCTGCTCCGCGAGTCCCTGGCGTGCCTTGGCGCTTGCCTGGTCGAGGGCGACGAGCTCATAGTCGCCGAGGCCGGAGGCGATGCGGCCCGAGCCTTACTAGACGCGAAGGAGCCCGTCGGTGTCCGCTCGATCCATTTGCGGGTGGAACCGCCGGGCAAGTGTCGGCAGCTGAACACCGCTATACGTGCGGCTTCGGGAGAGCTTCTGCTGATCACCGACGACGACGTCCGCGTTCCGTCAGGGTGGGCGGACGCCATGGCGGCTCCGTTTACGGAAGGTGACGTTGGCTTGGCGTGCGGGCCCGTGCGGGGTCTCTCCCGCGTGCCGGGTGTCGACGAAGCCCCGGGTCCTCTCCCGGGCCCGGCTCCGTTCGAGCCGTGGAGCTTCGCCCATGGGGCGGCGATTGCGGTGCGCCGCCGAGCCGCCCTGGACGCGGGCGGATTCGACGAACGTCTTGGCCCAGGGACCCCGGCTTCGGGGGAGGACCATGACTTCATCCTGCGCGTCCGTCGCAAGGGGTGGCGCGTCGTGATCGCCGCGGCGGATCCGGTTGAGCACATGGACTGGCGCAGCCCCGAAGAGAACCGTCGAAACGCTTTGGGGTACGAGAGAGGCGGTGGCGCTGTCACCGGGGCAGCGCTCAGACGTTCCTTCACTGAGGGTTGGCCCGTTCTGCGCCGGCGCCTGGGGTACCAGCGGGCGGTGTTCCGGTGGAACCGACGCTTCGGCCCACCCGCGCTTGGTGCCTTCGCCAGCGGACTGCTATACGGTTTGCGCCTCGATCCGCGGAACTGGCTCGACGCTGAGGACTGAGGACGATGACGATCTGATGCGTCGGTTGCGTTCACGAACCGGTTTGCTGTTCGTGCAGAGATGAACACAAAAAAGAGTGACGACCCGCTGCGAATCGTGCTGTCGCACGTGTACTCTTGGCCCGAAGTCAGACGCGGGGGCGAACGATATCTACACGAGGTCGCGTCAGCCTTAACTCTGGCCGGGCACCAAGTCACAATTCTCTCGACTGGCCTTCACAGGGAACGCACAAACATCCAAGATGTCCCGGTTGAGCGCCTGCGACGGAGATTCTTGCCAGAAAGGTTCTTCGGCGCTCAGTCTGACGAAGTCGCGTTCGGACTTCAGGCGTTGTCCTGGGTGGCACGACGTCCCGTAGACGTGTGGCACGCACTCGGCACAGCGGATGCCGCAAGCGCCACGCTCCTCGCTCGCCCGAGGAAGTTTCGTTCTGTGCACACTTCGCTGGGTCTTCCCGAGAAGGGTTACTGGAACAACCGTCCCGACCGGATACTTCACGAGTTTGTTGCGGCCCGCATCGACTCGTACATTTGTCTGTCCCAAGCCTCTGCAGCAGGTTTGAGAGCTGGCTGGAGCCGATCAGCCGAGGTAGTAAGCGGGGGAGTCGACATCGACCGATTTACTCCCTCAGCTCGCCGACACGACCGACCCGCACTGCTGTATTCAGGGACTCTTGCCGAGGAGCGGAAGAACCTTCGCCTGCTTCTCGAGGCAGTCGCTATTCTGCGCGCGAAACATCCGCAACTCGAGCTGTGGCTGTCCGGGCCCGGAGATCCTTCCGCTCTGATCGCGGCCAGCCCACCGGCAGCGAAGGATGCTGTCATGCATCTGGGTCTTGGTTCGCCGGACGAGCAAGGTCTGCGCTATGGCCGGGCCTGGGCTACGGTCCTGCCGTCGAAACACGAAGCGTTCGGTCTTTGTCTTATTGAGTCTCTAGCGTGTGGTACGCCAATCGTTGCCTTGGAGGACGGTGGAGGCCCTGCCGAACTGATCCAACCAGGCATCGGGGTTGCCAGCGGATCCACCTCAACTGAGCTTGCCGAGGCCTGCGGTCTGGCAATCGAATTGGCTCAGCTTCATGGCACTGCGGAGGCTTGCCGCGCAGCCTCTGAGCGATACGATTGGCGGCGCTCCATAGTCCCCCGGCTCGAGGAAATATATCGCCGTCATGCCCCACGCTCGTGAGGGAGCCGGCGGAACGTGATCACACCACAAAGATCCGGCTCTTGGCAGAGCCTTCGAGTTTGCCGGCGAATGACGCAGCGTGCACAGTGATGTAGAACACGGTCGAGAGCCACCCTGGCCAGTAGCGTGGGTGGCGCAGTGGCGGGTGCAGCCACTTGAGGTAAGGGGCGGTGAGAAGGAGAGCGAAACGCCAACGCGCGCCGAGAAGGAGGCCGGCAACCGCCAACGCGAACAGGGCATTCTCTTTCCGCAAGGCCCATGGCCGCCAGAATTCCGAACGAAGTCCTGGATGCTTAGACGCAAGATAGACGGTGTTGCGGTCCATATAGTAGAACCAGAGGTGCCATTTCCAGGAGCGCTCCTCGACACAGTGTTCGACGACGCCGTCTTCGGCCCACCCGCGCTCCCAACCTGAATCCATGGCCGACCAAGCCGCAGATGTCTCCTCGCCGAATCGCCCAAGTTGTTCGTCGAAACCTCCGACGGATTCAAGTGCTTCGCGTCGCCAGAACAGATTGCAACCCTCAAACCACGGACTTGGCCGGAGCACCTCGCGAACAACCGTGAAACATGTCATCCGGTGATTCTCGCTTTCCGGTGGCCGCACCGTGGGACCCTGAACTATTCCTAGTCTCGGCGAGGATCGAAGTAGCGAGAGACCGGAAGCCAACCATTCGGGGTGCGGAACACAGTCATCGTCGGTGAACGAGAGAAAGGGAGCGTCACACGACTTCCAACCAAGGTTGCGTGCCTTACCCGGCCCGCCGTTACGGTCAGCGTGAACCACGTGCGCGCGAAAAGGGGCTTTGCGCGCAAGTTCTTCAATTGTTTCGGCGATCGGCGATCCTGAACAGTCATCGACGATTATCAACTCCCATCGATCGACAGGGAGCGTCTGCAATGCCAAGGCTCGAAGTAAGCGGTCAAGCCCATCTACTCTCCGAAAGGTTGGAACGACCACCGCGATGTCCGGTGGGCTCGCGGACGCTCCGGCGGGCCGTGGCACGGCCAAACTTTAGTCAGTTGGGGTTCGCGTGCTCCCTCAACCAGGGAGGTCGACCGCTTTTGGCGAGGTCAGTGAGGTCTATAGCGTCCTTGTAGGTGTCCATCGACTTCCAGAATCCCAAATGCCTGTACGCGTGCAGTTGCCCAGCGCTGGCGAGCGCAGGCAGTACGTCCTTTTCTAGGTCGTCTCCCGCCCAAGTGGCGAAGACGGTCGGCTCGAAAACGAAGAACCCTCCATTGATCCAATGGTCGAATAGCCTGGGCTTCTCCTTGAACTCGAGGACACGACCAGCCCCGTCAGTGTCCACTGTCCCGAACTGGGATGGCAACGGGACCGTAGTGATTGTTGCCGTTCCTCCACTCGCCTCGTGAAAGCGGACCAGGGCCGGAAGGTCTATGTCCCCGACGCCGTCGCCGTACGTGGCCAGGAATCGCTCCCTCAGCAGATGACGGCACTGGAGGATTCGGGACCCCGTATTGGCGTCTTCTCCAGTGTCGAGGACCTTGACCTCCCAATCGTCTGGGAGGGTCGTCGCGAACTCACGGATCATTGCGATCTTGTAGCCCGCGGCGAGTATGAAGTGGCGGACGCCCTGTCGGGCGAAGATGTCGAGCACATGTCGAAGGATGGGTTGTCCCGCTACGTCCAGCAACGGTTTGGGAAGTTCGAGGGTATGTGGGTATGCCCGAGTCCCTTTGCCGCCGCACAGCACTAAGGTCCAGATACTGCCGGGAGTCACTGGGCTAATCGTATCGACGGAGCATTCAAGTTTGGTGAAAACGCTTTAGGTGAGCGGTTACCATTTGGGGGAGGGCTATGGGTTCAACTGGGTCTTGGAGATCATGTAGCACTAGCGAGGGCCATGCAACGTTTCCAAGGCGTCGTGCGGCGCTTGGTCGATAGGCCTCGGTTGTCCCGGTTGAAGGCGCGGTGGCCAGCGATTGGGAGTCTTCAGTCTTTCCGTCTTCGCGGGCTTATGTGGCTGATCGGTTCCAGTCCGATTCAGCGCAGTACCCGACGGCTGTTGTACGCAGGAAGAACAGTCGAGTGTCCCTGTTGCCGCAGGCGGTCTCGTTGCTTCATGCCGGACTACAACCGGCCCAATGCGAAGTGCCCGACCTGCTTTTCGGAGGAGCGCCACCGGGCCCTGCGAGTGTTTCTTGGAGGGTGGCTGTCGAACCTTGATCGGCCTCTGCGGGTTCTTCACCAGGCACCGGACGCTGCCCTGCGTCCGTGGCTTGAAGCACAAGCCGGAGTCACTTACATAACGGGGGACCTGGCGGAGCTTCCAGTGATGATTCGCTTTGATCTTCAGCAGATACCTTTTCGGACGGCGAGCCTTGACGTGGTGATCGCCAGCCATGTGTTGGAGCATGTGGCGGACGACCGTGCCGCGATGAAAGAGATACTGAGGGTATTGCAACCCGGTGGCTCTGCCATTCTCATGGTGCCGATCGATGGCTCTCGGGAACACACCTACGAGGACCCAAGCCTCACCACTGCGGCGCAGCGAGCTGCCGCCTACTGGCAGTTTGATCATGTGCGACTATACGGAAGAGATTTCGCCGATCGACTCTCCGACGTGGGACTCAACGTGAGGATGGAACAACCCTCGCGCCTTCTTCCTCCGGATCTAGTACTCCGTTATGGGTTATCCGCCGACCCCAGCGTTTACGCACAATTGCCGATCGCGCCGCCCGACGAGGTTTACATCGCGACTCGACCTCCAAACCTCGCGTCGCGAGAATCTACAGAGCACGGTGTCGTGGATTCGTCCCAGGATGTCTCTTCGTCGTAAGGCAGGTACCCCCCTTACCCGCGAGGCACTCCAAGTACAGCAGCCTTAGGAACCCCGAGTCCGCCTAGCCACATTCCTCGAAGTCGGTCGGTTATCGACCAATGGGGCGTCGGATGGGCCACACCCATCGGCTCCACAAATGGTCGTGTCGTCCGCACAATGTCGAATCCCGCCATTTCGAGCATTCGTTGATGGCCAGTCAGCGAGGGAACCGCCCACTGTCCATGGGCGCCCTGAAGAACCAGAGAGGGTTGTCGACCGAGGAGCGATCCCCGGCTTACGTCTACGGCCTCTATCGACAAGAAGTATCGCTCACAGATGCTCCTGATGGCCGCTAGAGCGCGGAACGGGTCGCGCAAGTGGAGCATAAGTGCGCCACAGACCACGACATCGAAGGTGCCGATCCGATCTGGAGACAAGTCATATACGTTGATAACCTCGCGGCGTGCCTGGGAGCCAAGGCATTCGGCGGCCACTCGGAAACCCTTCCCTTTTTCGCCCATCGTGGCCTCGTGGAAATCAGCCCCCGCGGTTTCAGTGCCCGGGAGGAAATCCCATTCCTGATGGCTTCCGATGTCTGTCGCAACCACCTCGGAGGCCCCTCGCCTTTCTAACTCGAAAGCAAAGAACCCGTCCCAAGTCGCGATATCGAGGCACCTCAATCCCGAGACGTCAGGCCAGGGGAGCTTTTGTACTAGGGGCCGGAGGTCGAACCAGCCTGGGGTGGTGACGCCATGCGGCAGGTCTAACGTGTGGTACCAACCACGAACGGACGAGACTGCGTCCTTCACCTGCGGTTCTGATAAGGCGTGGTTTGCGGCCATCTCCACACGATAACTACTTCCCAATCACCAGTCGCGGTGGCTAGCTGCCCGCTGGGTGGCTGTGCAACTGCGACGCCGGGTTTGCGAGCTCCCCCCGGCATTGCCCGCCCGGTTAGGAGGTCTTTTGCATCCAGAATGACATGGCGTATCGACCGTGCACGGGGTCTATGTGGCGCCACAGGGATTCAAACCGACTCTGGTTCGCGCTCTCCTGAGTCAGATACCAGGCAGGGAATCGAAGAGTCCAGCCAGGTTCGTCAGCCAGCAGCATCGATGCGAGCAGATACTGTTCGCCATACCAGCGACCGGTCCAAGAGGGTGGATAGTCCCAAGGTAGGAAGATGTCGTCGATCCCTACAAGCACTCCTGGAGCGAGGCTAGGAAGCACGTCGAGGAAAAAGACGACAGCATCAGAGTTCATAAAGGCTGTATGCGAACCATCCATCACGACAATGTCGCCTGCGCCAAGACCTGTGAATACGCTTAGATCTGCTTGTTCCAGCGGCGAACGTATGACCGTATCGCAGAGATCGTCCACATCGGTTCGCGGCCGGGGATCAAGCGAGACGATCTGTGTACGCAGGGAGTGGTCGGATACTGCACGTCTCGCGAACCTCGTGCTATAGCCCGAGCCGACCTCGACATATTTCTGGGGATTGCGATCTCGGAGAGCCGCGTAAAGGACCATCGCATCCAGGCCGCCCCACCAGTCGTTGTCCCATGACAAATCTCCCGACGAGCCTCGCCCCCCCGGGATGGAAAGAAGGTCATCCGAAACGGACGTGATTGCTTCGATGGTGCCTTCAGATTCTTCTTCTCTGCTTCTAAGTAGGTCGAGCAGCCGGCTATGCGGCGGACAACCCCAGCCATAACGTGCTGCAGGTCGAACTTCGTATTCGAGTACCGCAACCGTTCGAGGTCGATAAGTTCGCCGACCCACAAAGAGAATGAACTCTTCCCACTTGCCCTTGCCCGCGGCGACGGCTAGTCGGACACGGGTTAAGAAGGTGGCGACCATTCAACCCAGACTAGAGGCGACCACGGCGCGCGGCCTGTTAAACGGACGCGCCTGCTCGGCCGCCAAGATGTGAGACACAGGATCCCGGGCTGTCGCCGGAAAGGCCGCGGATTCAAGTTGCTGACGACCGAAGACGTCTGCCCGCCCGTGCGACGAACGCGCTTACGTGGTCCAAGCCACGAGCCAGACGAGCTGACTTCTTGGTGCTTGGCCACTGATATTTTCGCCATAGATCGCGGTACGGCATTCCAGCCCCTAGGCCGAAGCCTGCCCAATGGACCAGGAACGCCGGGTCTCCGGACTTTCCCTGAAGGATCGGTCGCCCTTCGCTCAATGCAATTCGAAGGGGAAAAGTGTCGCCAGCCCATAAGAAGCCTCCACCTTCCATCACTGAGGAGAAGGTGTCGACCTTCACGCTCTGTCGGTAGAGGCTCCAATTGACGAAGCTCTGCTCACCATCGAGCACGAGCTCCTGTCGCCGAGGCAAGATCTCCGTCCCGAGCCGCCGGAATAGATCGAGTGAAAAGAGGCCGCGTCGGGACGCCCACGCGCCGGTGTTGATACCCGATTGGTATCCTCCAGCCCGGACTTCGGCTTGCAGCGGAGCTGACGTGTAGACGCTGTCCCACGCGGTCGGGTGCGCAAACGCGAAGTCGCACTCACGCTGGTCAAGCGTGGCGATCAATCGATCGACCTCAACTGTCACAATGATGTCAGCATCCAGGAAGATGAATTGGTCGAACGGGCCCCAGAAGCAAGCCAGTTTCCTAAAGGTCCCTGGTACGAGTCCGGTGCCCATGAGAAGGGACCGACCCAACTCGTCCAGGTCCTCTAACCCGGGGCCCGAGTGGATGGCGAAGTCATATGTGCTCGCCATGCTCATGACTCCATCGATTCGGTCATCGAAAGGGATGAGGCGTAAGGCGATGCCGGGATTCCACGCCCGCAAACTCTCCAAGAAGGCTCGAACCCACCCAATGTATGGATCGTTGGCAAGAAAATAGATGCCCCGAGACGGACTCGTCACTCACTTCCCTTTGCGTCCCCCAAAACAATTATCATACCCTCCGAACTCGCCTTTTCGCGCCAGTTAGGCGCGATCGTGTAGTGAACGTCTCATCCGGCTGTGCAGCTTCGTGGTCAAACGTTTGAGTAGACAAGCCTGAGCCACAAAAGCCGACTTTGAGCCCGGCTCGTCCGGGTCAGGGTGCTAGGTTCGGCCATCGCCCTCACAGGTCGGTCGATATGCTGCTCCTTGGTTCTTTTTTCGTCGCCGTAAGTAAGTCGTAGGGTCGGGTCCAACAAATTTCTTCTCAGGCAGCTCTCCGGGTTGGGGACGATGCTCGTCTTTCGGCGCTCGAAACGATCGCGTGTTCAGTTGCACCAGGTGCTGGTGGGCTGGGCCGCCACTTTGATGAGCTCATCCAGTTCGCCGAATCACGGTTCTCTTCCTTCCGCTATATCTCTCCCGGGCCTCGGTTTCCATCAGACCGCTCACATGTTCCTGCAAGCCATTCGATTCCGGGAGCCAACTATCTCGGTCGGATACCGAGTGCTCGGGCGTACGCCACGTTTATACGTATAGCGGCTACCAACTTCGACCTTGCAGCGTCTCGAAAGATAGTTCCCTCATCCGATGGATTTACCGGATTCGCAAGCCACGCCTTGTTTAGCCTCCGCAGAGCCCGGCGAATTGGGATCTCACACCTTGGTCTCGTCGCCCCGAACAGCCACGTCGACAACCTCTGGAGGCAGCAGAACCTTGCGCGGTCCCTCTATCCCATCGATAGAGGATGGCTAACTGATTCCCTTAGGAAGCGCACGATAGAGGAATACAAACTCGCCGATGTGATCTTCATCAGCTCGGAGTATCAACGGTCTACATTCGTCGACTTCGGAGTAAATCCTGACAAGCTGGTAAGGATCGATCTCACCCCCGATCCACGCTTCACAAAGCGGAATTCTCTGCCGTCCGACGACACCTTCAACATCGCCTACGTGGGCCGATTCGACCTTATCAAGGGGATACCCGTCCTGCTCGACGCCTTCGAAAAGGCTGCCGATGACGATTGGCGGTTGACTCTCATGGGTCAGTTCTCGAGCCGTGGAATACGCAAGCACATCGAGACGCGGATCGAGCGCGATTCCCGCATCCGACTGCTGCCATACTCTGACCCGCTTCCGCTCCTACAACGCGCCAACGTGTACGTGCATCCCAGCTTTGAGGATGGATTCGGATATGCACCCATGGAGGCTCTGGCCGTCGGAGTGCCCGTCATAGTCACGGATCAGACGGGCATGTCCGAGTACGTTCAGGAAGGCATCAACGGGTCGGTAGTTCCAGCTGGCGATGCCGAAGTTTTGGCTGATCGCCTGCTCAGCTTCCACACATAGGCCCGGGAACTGACCCAGACCTAACTGTGCAGCCCGACCGGGGTCACGTGAGTTTCATTGCTATCCGGCCGGTGTAATCGGAACGGGCCAGGAATACGGGTGTCTCCACCTCGTCGAAATATTGATCCACAGCCTTGCGGCAGCCGTCCCAATGGCCATAGTCATCGATGATGAGAATCCCAGCCTTCGCGACCCGGGGGTATAGGTGAACTAATTCGTGCCATGTGGACTCGTACCAATCCGTATCGAGTCGTAGCACGGCGATCGGTTCCGGTGCGGCCCCGGGCAGAGTGTCTTCGACTCGACCTCTCACGAAATGGACTTGGTCGACCGGATATCCGCTGCCGAGAATAAGGGAACGCACATCATCGAAGTTGAACAGATCCGGGTCGAAGGCCCATTCCCAAGGAATCCGGCCGGCCGATTCACTGGCTGTCCAGGTTTGCAGCGCGGGCAAGTCGAACGTGGATGTGTCGCGCTCAGACGGCCGCGTCATGCCCTCAAACGTGTCGAAGAGATAAATGGCTCTATCATCGACGCCTGCCTTTTGGAGGGTGCGAATCATCGCCAAGACTGAACCGCCACGCCAGACGCCGCACTCTACGAGCGCGCCAGGAATGCCCCGCTGAACCACATAGGTAACTGCGTCCATCGTCGCCAGAATCCGCGCTGGACTGGTCATTGTGAAGGGACGAACCTCGTCAATTATCCTTCGTTCCCAGTCTTCTAAGGCATGCCCCGTCTCGTCGGGGGCTGGAATGGGCGCTCTCGGACCAGTCGTTTCAGGACGTTTCCGAACCTCTTTGGCGACTCTTAGAATCCCGTTGACTCGCGCGCGAAGGCTCTTATGAGACGCCTCGCCTGAGCTGCCGATAAGGTAATCTTTGTGAGGTGGGGACACTCGGTCGGGTTGGTCGGTCATTTGCTGTAGCTCGTTGCGATCCGTCTCGATTGCATGCTAGGGGCTCAGGTGACCAATGATCACCTCAATGGGCCCGGCGTTGAGGAGCGATCGCCCAGCGACGACGATTTCTTGACCTTGCGGGCTGAAGCTGGCCGGTACCACGAATATCGGCCGGAGGTTCACTCTCAGGCCCGATCCGCTCCATACCGCTATGTTGCTGCTGAGCTGGAGAAAGCCGTGCGGGATCTTGCCGTCCCGGTGGCTCCCGCAGGATCTCGCGTGCTCGATTACGGATGTGCAGAGCAGCCGTACAGACAACTCTTTGGCGCTGGGGTTGACTACACGGGCGCAGATCTCGACGGCAACGCCCTCGCCGACGTGCGGTTGAATGACGACGGGACCATCCCCTTGGCCGGCGCCCAATTCGACTTGATCCTTTCCACCCAGGTACTCGAGCACGTAGCCGATCCCGAGTTGTACGTATCGGAATGCCACCGCCTTCTGAAGCCGGGGGGTGCCGTGGTCATCACGACCCATGGCATCATGCACTACCACCCCGACCCTGAGGATTACTGGCGCTGGACGTCCGCTGGACTGAGGAGCCTTCTAAGTCGAGCAGGTATGTCTGGAATCGAACTGCGAGGGATTATGGGTCTGGCGCCCACGGCGGTTCAGCTCTTTCAGCAGGCGACTATGTTCAAATTGCCCCGGGCACTTAGACGTCCCTACGTCGCGGGAATGCAAGCTCTCGTAGAGCTCTTTGATCGTCCCTACTCTGATGGAGCCCGAATCGCCAACTCTCTGGTGCTCGCTGCTAGAGCGAAACGGCCAGAAGCCTAGGAACGATGAGGCGTATTCGAGATGCAGCACGCCCGCTGGTCGGCACCGCTGTCGATCGTGTGGCTGCCGCCGCGACGCGGTTGATACCGGGGGATTCCAGGCTCCGCCCAACCCTTCGGGCAGTTCGGCATCGTTTACCAACTGGCAGGCCGACTGAGCCACTCACGTGCCTGATGTATGAGTTTGCCAACCTTTACCCACATGCGCTCTTTATGCAGATTGGCGCCAACGACGGGAGTAAAGGCGACTATCTGGAAACGTATGTCCAAACCCGTGACTGGAGGGGCGTCCTAGTAGAGCCGATCCCCTACGTATTTGCCAGTCTTACGAGACGGCACGGATCCAACCCGAGACTCACCTTGGTTAATGCAGCCATCTCGGATCACGACGGAACCGCCAGTCTCTATTACCTTCCTAAGGACGAGGACGACAATCTGCCGCCCTGGTACGACGCCCTTGCCACGTTTCGGAGGGACGTCCTTCTCACGCACACTCCTTGGATTCCCGATATCGAATCGAGGATCGCGACGATCGATGTAACCACTTTGACATTTGACTCCTTGTGCAGGAACCGTGGCATTGAGCGATTGGATCTGATCCAGATAGACACTGAAGGATATGACTACGAGATCATCAGACAGATCGATTTGGACAGATATCGTCCAGCTTTCATTTTATTCGAACACTACCATTTGAGACCGGACGAGCGTGATTCATGCCGATCATCTCTCGAGCGCCATGGCTATCTAACCATCTCCAACTTCATGGATACCGTGGCGATCCTCGACGACCCTAGCGACAAGCGCAGTGTCCGCCTGGTCAAGTTGTTAACGAAGCTTCGCGATGACAAACCAATCTGAGCGTCCGCGATGCCCGTGATCTCGCATAGGAAGATCGGTAGCCTGCTGAACGGGACGCTCAATCGTTTCGGATTGGAAATTCGCCGCCTGTCCTCCGCAGGGGTTGAGCCCGGTCGCCCGCCGGACATTCGTGACGGCACGTTCGACCACCGTTTTCACGCAGACGAGTCTTCGTTGCCGCTCGGCGCGGCTGAGTACTTAAGGGCCGATAACCAACGTCTGCGATATCTTCGAGAGTTATATGCGCGGCTCGACTGGCCGGTTTGCGAGCACTCACGGTGGCGGGATGAAACCGTTCGCGGTTGGTTGAATCTTAAGTACTTCCGCGGCGACAACATCATCGTCTGGCATTACCGCGAAGACCCGCAATATAACGGTCCAGAATTTACTCGTTTGTTCTACTTCACCTACCTTCGTTATGTTCTCGATCGCGGAGGTAGCGAGCTTGTAGACCGACTCGGAGAGGATGGGGCTTTTGGCTGCTGGACCTACGACTTTCCCGGTTATCCCCGTTGCAGTCGAGATTTGCTTGATTCTGTCAATGAGCTGCTATTCCTGGACAAACACCTATCGGTCATTAGCAGAAAAGCATTTCGTATTCTGGACATAGGTGCTGGCTACGGGCGGTTGGCCCACCGAGCGAGCCAGGCGATAAATGGTCTGTCGGACTATTGCTGCGTCGACGCGATCGCAGAAAGCACGTTTCTTTGCGAGTTCTATCTTGGATTTCGGCAGATCTCGCCACCGGCGCGGGTGAAGCCACTTGACGAGGTTCCGTCGCTTGAAGAAGGCGCGTTCGACCTTGCCGTCAATGTGCACAGCTTCTCTGAGTGTCGACTCGACGCGATCGAGTGGTGGATGTCCCAGGTGGCCCGTCTCGGAATCCCGTACGTATTCGTGGTCCCAAATGAGGCGAGCGGTTTCTTGACTACCGAAGGAGACTCCACTCGCAAGGATTACCTGCAGACGATCGAGTCCAACGGGTATCGATTGATTGCCGAAGTCCCAGCGATCGAGGATGTCGGCACCAGGGATGTGCTCGAAATCCATGACCGTTACTGCTTGTTTGAGCGGAGATAGATGGTTGCTGGAGTGCCAGGCGCACGGGATCGGATTGTCGTGGTTTTGGCCTTCAACGAGAGTTACCTCGCCCCGGCGTCGACCGTTATCCGCTCATGCCTGCTCCAACATGAAGGCGAGGAACTCCGATTCGAAGTCATACACGATGAGAGCCTTTCGAGCCCAGACCTCAAGATGCTCGAAGAAATGTGCAGGGTGGGTGGAGCCGAGATCAACTTTCATCTGATGGATGAAGGACGTCTTCAGGGTCTACCGGTCATTGATCGGTTCGGACTGATCGTGTGGTCGCGCTTATTTCTCCCCGATCTGTTGCAAGACACGCCGAGAGCGCTGTACCTCGACTGCGATGTGCTGGTCCTGTCGTCCCTTCGTCCGCTTTGGCAAGAGGATCTTGGGACATCCCCATTGGGTGCCGTGGCCAACGTTGTTGAGCCCGCAGCTAGAGACCACATCGCGCGTATGGGTGTGAGCTATCCGGGAGGTTTCTTCAACAGTGGCGTAATTCTGTTCCAGCTTGATCGCATGAGGGAGGAGCACTCCACGGCTGAGCTTGTGAACTTCGCCGTTCAGAATGGTCGCAAGCTTGTTTGGCCTGATCAAGACGCACTGAACGTGGTTTTCAGTGGGCGATGGCACTCGTTGCACCCTCGGTGGAACGCCCAGAACAGTTTGTGGAGTTGGCGCGATTGGGCGATCGACGTCTTCGGCGCGTCCACCGTCGACGAGGCTGTAAGCGATCCGGCGATCCGCCATTTCGAGGGCCCCAGTGTGGCTAAGCCCTGGCATTACCTATGTCCCGCTCCGCACAGAGACGCCTACCGTGAAACGCTCGCCCTGACCCCGTGGGCAGACGAACCCCTGCAAGATCGGACGGTATCGACAATGGTCGTCGCCTTGCTGCCTGGCAGCTGGCGTTTGGGCGTATACCGCCGTCTTGTGGAAACACGATCTTCCATCCGCTCGCTCGTTGAGAGGAAATGCACCGACGACAGTGCGTTTGGTCGCGCCTGCATTCGCTTCAGCGCGTCCCGGCGCAAAACGAAACGATAGGTTCGGATCGCCTACCCAAGCGTCGCCTACCGATGGCTCCGATGCCTCGGGTCACCTTCCTCGTTGCAGCCGCCATCGCCATCTTCGTCCGGGGAGGCCGTCGAGAATTTCCCGGTAGTCGTCTGTCGTATTCAGGTGTGGGAATGGCTCCGGCGGGACGGGCAGTCCGAGGCGGGAGCAAAGGGGCTCCCAACCGTCGCCCGGTTGCCAGACCACTAATCGGTCGGGAGGGGTAGCCGCTTGAACGGCAGCATTATGCCGGTTGTAGGCTTCGACAGCAGCTTGTTTGCCGACCGGAAAGGGCGCGAAGGTCGACTTCAGAAGGTCATGGACCATTGCGTACCAAGCCCGCGTACTTGCCTGAGGCCGGCGCATCATCAACTCGTTGATCGTCGCATCCAAGCTTCTGAACCACTCAGTACTGTCCCGCATACTCAGCACCACTAGCGCATCAGGGAATCTACGGCTCAGGGGCGACCAGAATGCTGCGCCCGGCCAATCGAGCGTGGCTGTGTAGTCGCGGTAGAGGAACGCCCAGTCCATCGGACGGCCGCGCGCGGCGTCATGCCACAGCGGGATGTGTTCGGGTCGCTGAAACACCTCGTGCATGTGGTAACAAGTCCCGCCGAGTAGGCGCTCGAGGGCTGCTTTCAATGAGGTGGTACCGGTGCGGCCGACCCCGGCACCGATGACTTTGAGTCCGATGCTTCCTCCTCCGCCGCTATCTGCCCATGCGAGTCCCGGGAACCTTAAGAGGTGCCCGGGAGCGGTTCGGGGGCGATGTTCTGAAGACTCGTGACGTTGTGCTGGTGTAGGTCAGCGAATCTCGCCTGAGTTTGCTCTGAGCTCGGCCTCCTGTCCATTTCACGATCTGCCTTTAGTGTGAGGTCCGCGTATTCGCTGAGTTCCAAGCCGGACGCTGTGATCGTGGCTTCGAGATCCGCCCATCCCAAGCTACCTGGACGAGGTGCTATGTAGATGGGAACCTCGCCGACGTTCGTGGCCAGCAGGGTGTGGGCGTTTCGGTCCGCGACGACTACGGAAAGCCGGTAGGTTCCGCCGCCAAGTCGTGCTTTGAAGGCGACTTCCAACTCGACTCTGTCTCCGGGCTTGAAGCGCCGCCATGATTGCCTCGGCTGGGTGTTCATCGCGTAACAGACGATTCCCGATTCCGAGGCTACCTGGAACGATATGGATGGGCTATCGACAGCTTGGTTGAACTGAAGGTCGACCCGATATCGGAGTTCATCGCCCCGGTTGGGGTGATGGGTAGGGCCGTCGGAATTCTCGACGCTCCGCGAAAGCACAGTGACACGATCATCGGCCGCGCCGAGGTCGGTGGACTCTGTGGAGAGGAGCTCGTGATACCGGCCAATCGCGGTTTCGGCCGGAGCGTCCATGACGAGTCGACCCTTGGTGAAGAGAAGGACGCGGGGACACAAAAGCCGTACTGCGTGGAGGGAGTGGCTGACGAGGAGGATTGTGGTGCCGGCACCCTGCAGCTCTCGCATGCGATCGAAGCATTTGAGTTGGAAGCCCAAGTCGCCTACTGCGAGGACCTCGTCTACCAGAAGTATCTCGGGGTCGGAGTGGACCGCGACCGCGAAGCCGAGTCGCACGTACTGGCCGGACGAGTAGAACTTCACAGGCGTGTCTATGAGATCGTCAAGTTCGGCAAAGGCGACGATCTCGTCGAACCGCCGGGCGACCTGACGACGACTGAGCCCGAGAAGCATCCCGTTCACTAGGACGTTTTCCCGGCCGGACATCTCATGATGGAAGCCGACTCCGACGCTGATTAGCGGTGCGATCCGCCCGTGCATCCGAACCCTGCCCTCAGAAGGCCTGCTAACACCCGCACATAACCGGAGCAGTGTCGTCTTGCCGGCGCCGTTCCTGCCGATGATTCCCACCGTTTCGCCCGGTTCGACGGCGAAGCTCACATCGCGGAGAGCCCAGAGGTCGCGCTTCTTGGCGGTGCGCCCGGGGAGCAATGACTTGAGGAGCATGGCCTGCTCCTGGAGCTGCGAATAGCGCTTGCCCACGCGGTCGAGTTCCAGGGAGTACGTCACAGCAGATCCACGAACAGCCGGTCG
The DNA here is from genome assembly GCA_036378675.1 of Acidimicrobiales bacterium. Taxonomy (NCBI): domain Bacteria; kingdom Bacillati; phylum Actinomycetota; class Acidimicrobiia; order Acidimicrobiales; species Acidimicrobiales bacterium. Next base: position 75,712 of record DASUWA010000055.1, on the reverse strand, counting down.
TGCCGCCTTTGTGCCTCCGCTCCGGCAATAGCGAGCAGGGCCGTAGTACCGACACTGATCAGGAGAGGAACGAGAACGGCTCCGCGGCTGGTGCCCAATGTGGCGAGGTGAACAAGCGCGACTATGCCGGTCATGGGGTTGGCGATCACGAACGGGGCGAAACGGTGGACGAGCGATATCGGGTAGATCACTGGGGTCAGGTAGATCCAGACCATGAGAGCTGCCTGCACGAGGAACTTGACATCGCGGAAGTAGACGTGCAGGGCGGACAGGACAAGGGCAAGTGCCGTTGTAAAGCTGACTAGCAGAAGAAGCGCAGGAACCAACAGAAGCAGGTGGATGCTGTAACGCCCGCCGAGTAACGGAAGGGCGGCCAAGAGAAAGGCGAAAGTGATCGCGAGACCTACAAGGTTCGCCAAAGCCGGGACGGTTACGAGAAGAATTCTCGGAAACCAGACCTTGTCAGAAAGCGACGCGCCGTCGACGATCGAAGTTACTGCGGTGCCGAGGGTTTGCGAGAAGTAAGCGAAAGCAAACATCCCGCTTATCACGTAGTCGGCATAGCCATTACCGCCCGCGGATTTGACGACGCGGGAGAAGATCGCAGCCATTATGAGACCTTGAAAGACGGGGACGACCACGGCCCACGCCAAACCGAGCGACGCCCGCTTGTATCGAGTCTGGAAATCCTTCCGTGCCAACACCATCAGCACATCCAGGTGACGACGCAGGTCGGACAGCCAGGTAAACCTAGTGTCCGGACCGCTGGTCAGTTCGATTATTCGTGGGGCGGCTAGTTCCGACATCTCAGTCATGGCACTGAACCGTGCCGTGGCAGTCGGCCCGCATGGCGCGGCATAAGCCTAAGAGTCCCGCGAGCACTGGCCCCACTAGACGGGTTTCGACGGCGTGCATTGATTGTCCTTCTTGGACGAGTCACAGGCTTCGCATCAGCGCAATGGGGGGTGATTTTATGACCATTCGCGAAGTTTGTGCCAGCACGGCCGCGAACGCAGGGCCGGCTGTTTGGCCTTCAGAGAAAGTCAGCAAGCTCGACCGGTTCGGGCCAGGTGAGGTCGGCCGATCTGAGTATTCGCTCTGCGGTGAATCGCCAGGTGAGCCTCGCGGCCCTAGCTTTTGCCATCCTTCCCAGCGCTGCCGCTGTTGCAGGATCGCTCAGCTCGATCATGGCGCTCAGGAGCGCATTCGGATCCTCCGGATCTACACACATGCCGCCTTCCCCGATGGAGTCTGGCGTCCCACCGATCGTCGTGCCAATGCTCGGGATCCCAGCCATCGCCGCTTCGACGTACACAATTCCAAAGGGCTCGATCAGTGAAGGCATCACGAAACAGGTCGACTGGCGAAATAGCCGCTCAACCGTCGCCCTGGCGTCCTGATCGAGCAACGAGAGCGGTCCGTGTCCGGTGATGCCTGGGTCGTCCAATGGCGGATGGTGCCCCACCACGTCAAGGGTCGCTTCCGGGAATCGCTGTCGAAGTGCCAAGAAGGCGCGAACGACCGAATCGCCGTTCTTCCGGACCCAGTCCCATCCCACGAACAAGAACCGTGGTCTGGACCAATCGCGATCCTCCGGACATGTATGCCCGTGGTTGGGGCCGTACCCAACGATTCGGATCTTCGAATGATGGACGCCGTCACGGATGAGACCGTCGGCGATCCAGCGGCTCGCTGCACAGCAAGCGTAAGCCCCTCGGTAGGCCTCTAGATGCCTGCGCCCAACCCACTCGAGCTGACGGCGAGTGGCACCCGGATAACCGAATGAGCCCGCCCATCGGAGTTGCTCGATCATCCGAGAAGGAGAGATCTCACTCAGAGTCACATATCTCCCTCGAACGAAGCGTCCGTAGGCCCCGCAGAGATGAAGCCACGCGTCGACATCGGCAGGTGTGCTCAGGCGACGGCCAACGGCCGTTAGGCGCGAGAGCAGCCGCATTTCGGGGGTCAAGGTCCACAACGATCGGTTCCCAGTGGAACCTAGACGGCCGCTGAATCGAACCCGATGTACTAGCTTTGCCGGGAACGTATAGGGCGTAGCACTGTGGGTTTGTGCCACACTGACCAGACTTGGGAGTTCCCCCAGGATCGAGTGCGGGACGCCAGACCAGATCGGCCGGTAGTGGGGATCGAACCACCCGGCTATCGCGCCCACTTTTGGTTTTCGAACCAGTTGCCCTGCGACGACCACAACCGGACAGTACCAAGCTCATTCGTCACGATCGGCCTTGCCCACTTGGGCTACTGTCACGCCAATCGTCCCCAGCCCGCAATAGGAGCAAATCTTGGGCGCACCTCAAGTCCAGCAATGAGTGACCTGAAGAGCCGCCTCGACGAATTGTTCTGGTACCACACGATTGATGTCGCGCCGGGCATAACTACCAAGGGCATGTTCGACAACCGCCATGCTCTGTCCATCATTCCCTTCCCTGATCTCCGCGGCAAGCGGTGTTTGGACGTAGGAACTTGTGACGGCTTGTACGCATTCCATATGGAGCAGCGAGGTGCCGCCGAAGTCGTTGCCGTGGACCTTTCGGATCTGACGGACCTCGATTACCCTCCCGAAGTTCGCCACCAACTGGCATACGATCCCAGCCGGTCGCATCTCGGTCCGAGTCGACCCGGATTCGACTTGCTGCACGAGGTGCTCGGTTCGAGAGTCAAATGGCGAGGATGCAACGTCTACGACTTGAATCGAGATGATTTGGGGGTCTTCGACGTGGTTGTGGTCGGCAGTCTCCTACTTCATCTCCGCGATCCGGTCCGTGCCCTTAACGCGGTCCGCGGCGTAGTTGGAGGCCAGCTGATCGTTGCCGACTACGTACACACTCCACTCATGGTCCGCTCTCGCCGACGCCCCCTGTTCGAATTGAGGGGGGAGGGTCCCGACTTCCAGTGGTGGGTGGGAAACGACCGGGGTAATCGTCAGCTACTGCAAGTCAGCGGATTCAATATCGAGAAGGTATCCCGTTATTTTGTACTGCGCTTTGGACCGGAATTGGATAAGGAATATGTTCCTAAGCTTGGGCTGAGGGAGACTGTCAACGCGGTAATCAATGGCGCGCTGACCGGTGATCGCCGCAGGGGTCATCTTCACCGAGCCTATCGTTGCCGGCCGCGGTTCTGATTGCGTTCAGCTAGACGCCGGCGTACGCGGTCCAACCGGATATACGCCTGGATCCGGGCCTCGGGGGGGAACCACCGGACGAATCGGGTTGCTGCAGTCTTATCCTGTAGCGGAGTCCCTGCCCATGGAGTTTGGGCCATGACGGCTCGGTAGTGCTTTCGCCCTGGATACGGGCACAGATAGTGCCACGGCTTGCTGAGCCCCGGCCCCTCAAAGTGACGGATCGCCGGACGGATTTTTGCCTCTTCGAGTGGGACCCGGCCGAACACGTCGGTTGCCCATTCGTCCCAAGCCCAAAAGCTGTTCTGGGCATTCCACCGAGGGTGGAGGGGAAGCCATCGGCGCCTGAAGACCAGATTTAGGGCGTCCTGGTCTGGCCAGACCAGTCTGTCGCGATGATCGAAGGCAGTTTTCAGCAGCTCCTCGGCGGAGCGGTCAATCCGCATCCGCTCCAGATCCATGACCAGCACACCGCTGTTGAAAAACCCGCCCGGGTATTCGATTCCCATGGATCTGACATGCGGCCTTACGGACGGTTCGACGACGTTGGCGACGGCAGCTATCGAGGTTGAGTCAAGAGGAACACTCCATAGATCTAGCAACCCGGACATAACCAGAGTGTCGGAGTCAAGGTAGATGACTCGAGTCCTGTCGAGCAGGAGATCGGGGATGAAGAACCGCATCCAGACGACCGTCCCAAAATGTGGAGTGGTCGGCAAACCCCGGAGATCGTCACCTGAGACAGTGTGGAAGCGAACCGAGGAATGCTCGCTTTTAGCGGATAGGACTAGACGACTTCGGTCCTCCTCCGACAGTGTTCCGTTGTGGACGATTTCGAAGGACAACGCTATCGAGGGGTTCGCCATGATGCAGGAACGGAGCAACGTCGCCGCCCAAGGCGCATACTGATCGTCGATAGCGACCGCGACGACTATTGGAGCGTCCCCAAGGGCGCTACTCATGAGGCACGATTATGCCGCGATCAACGATTCGCCAGATGGTTGCCGTACCACCGGACAGTTTCCGCGAGTGCTCCGTCGAGGGTAAGTGATGGCTCCCATCCCAACACAGATCTCGCCCGCGAAGAGCTAAGAGCCTGAGCTGGGATCTCGTTCGAGGCGGATGAACGAATATCAGGCTTGAACGAGGTTCCCGCCGCAACTTGCAAGCGGTCGACAACTTCCAATACCGACAAGGGTTGTTCGAGCGAGAAATTGAAGGCCGCTCCCGCGAGTGCGGGGTCCCCGGCCAGGGCCTCTGCCAGCATCAGGTACGCGCGAACGGCGTCTGCCACGTAAAGGTAGTCGCGGACCATCTTGCCATCGGAACGGATTACGGGACGCCTGCCTTCGATCAGAGATCTGATGGTTCCCGGGATCAGGCGTCCCCAGTTCAAATCGCCGGGCCCGAAGATGTTCCCACAGCGCGTAATCGCTACCGGCGAGGCGTAGCACTCGGAGTATGACATCGCGATCAGGTCCGCGCAGGCCTTTGAGACGTCGTACGGGTGGACTGCCAATAAGGGCATGTCCTCCGTATACGGAAGGCGATCCTGAGTCCCGTACGCCTTGTCGCTGCTTGCCATGACTATCTGGCGAACGTTGGGCGATCGGCGGGCCGCCTCTAGGATCGTCCAGGCTCCTCGGATGTTGGTTTCGAAGGTCGAGGAAGGGTTGCGATTTGCGACTCCAACCTGTGACTGAGCAGCGAGATGGAATACGGTCTCGATCTCGTATTCGCCCAGCACCCGTTCCATCAGCAAGAGATCTTGGACGTTGCCGTGAACCACAGAAACGCGTCCCGACCAGGCATCGATGACGGACGTAGGCACTATTTCGTCACGACGAACGGTCACGACGGAACTCCCGAGCCGCACCAGCGATGCGACGAGATGCGATCCGAGGAATCCGCTTGCACCCGTAACCGCGGTCGGCCTCTCGAACCAGAACGAACTTGAGGGCTGCCAGGCTCCATCGGTGTTCACACCGGTTGCAGTCATCGGGTACCCGCTCGCATCTTTACCGTCCGACGAAAGCCACGTCCTGGACGCACCCGCGTTCCCGCCCGGCCTGTCGAACCCGAGAAGCAGCCCTCAATCATCGCAAGCATGCGAGCACGGGAGCGTAGTGCAGCCCAAAGCGCCCGTTTGATAATTGACATCGGCGCTACGATCCACGGGATGTCGTCGCAATCGCGAACCTGGTACCACACGATCGAACTACCCGACGGATCAACAACGCCGGGATGGATCGATACCAGGCCCGTAGCCCCGCTTATTCCTTGGCCGGATTCCGTAAGGGGCGGTCGCTGTCTCGACGTCGGGACGTTCGATGGATACTGGGCGTTCGAGATGGAACGCCGGGGTGCCCGGGAGGTCGTGGCGATAGACGTCGATGACCCCGAGGGGCTCGACTTCGTTCTCGATATGAAAACTGCGGGTCCGGAACTTATTCGGGAAATCGGCGCCGAACGAGGGCCCGGGTTTGCCACAGCGAAGGCCGCCCTGGGGTCCGCGGTTAACCGCCGCAACCGGTCCGTATACGAGTTGGATCCTGCGGAGGATGGTCGATTCGATGTGGTCTTCTGCGGGGCGATGCTGCTGCACCTTCGAGACCCCGTTCTAGCTCTCGAGAAGATTCGCGATGTTTGTGCTGGATCACTCGTTCTGGCTGAAGCAATAGATCCACTGCTTGAGATAGTCGCTCCGCGTTATGCGAGCGCGGCGGTCCACCCCTACGAGGACCAATGGTGGGTGCCCAATAGTCCTGGCATGGAGAATTTTCTCTCGATGAGCGGCTTCGACGTGGTCCGTCGTGGAAAACGATTTCTCTTCCCTTACGGTCCAGGAGGCCCGAGTAAGAACGACCACTCGCTGCTGACAGGGATAGCCGCCCGCAAGCCTGGGCAAAGGGGCATCCTCGGGCGAGGCTGGCTGGCAAGACCGCGGCCGACATGATCGAGCACTCTCAGTGACTGAGGAGGACGGCTCGAAAGCCCCGAGAGATCCTCTTGAACGTCATCGCACGCTCAGTAAGGAGGCGGTTCTTTCCCGGAACGAGGGCGCAATAAAGAACCTCTACATCGAGCTCGGACGAGACTTCTGGGAGCGCATCGGCGAGGGCCCGGACTATGACGTCCCGGTCCTATCCGCCCCCGAAACGATGACAAAGGTCGTGGAGGGGCTCGATCAAACCGACGGACTCATCCTCGATGCAGGTTGTGGTCCCAACCCTGCGGTTGCCATGGAGTTGGCAAGCCGAAGATCACGCTCGGTCGTAATCCTCGACATCGGCTGGGGCATGGTGCGAACTGCGCAAGCGGTCGCGGCCTATCGCGGACTGACTTTGCTTGGAGTGGCAGGAGACGTAGAACGGCTTCCGTTCCGCAGTGCCGTCTTTGACGGGCTCGTATGTGACGACACGATCGAGCACCTCCCGAACGATCAGGCAGGGGTGTGCGAGCTTGCGAGAGTGCTTCGTCCGGACGGGTGTGCGCTGCTGGCTACGCCGAACCGTCATAGCGCGCCGATCGTGAGAGCCAAGCTGAAGGACCGTCTGGCAGGCGTCCGTCAGCCGCGATCTGAGTACTTCGTTGCATCGAGCCACTTGCGCGAATACACCTGGCAGGAGTTCCAGCGCTTGGTCAGACGGGCTTTCGTCATTGACCGCCGGCGTCCTGTCGGCTGGAACGTGGGGCGTAAGAAGCGGGCTCTGAGCCGAGTTCTCTGGCTCCCTGGGCTTTTCAGAGTTAGTCAGATGATCGTTCTCCAGTGCCGCCCTCAGCCCGCAACCAAGAGTGAAGCGGCACCAAGCAAGGCAAGAACGATGCGTTGATCGTTGGTTCAGCCCGTCAGGTCGCGCGATCGCTCCATGACCAACCTGGCGGCGTTTCGCCCCGAGGCAATGCAACTCGGAATTCCAATGCCGCGATAGGAGGAACCGGCCAGCGCGACGGTGGGTAGGCGTCGCCGCAGAGCCCGATCCACGGCCTCAACGCGGCTGGTGTGTCCTGGAAGGTATTGGGGAAATGCACTGGGCCATCGGGACACGCGGGCCTCGAGCGGATCGACTGAGCGCCCGAGAGCTTGCCCCAATTCCTCAATGAGCCGACCGGTTAGTTCGACATCGTCGAGCTTGAGGGCGGCTTCATCTCCGTACCTGCCCGCCGAAAGCCGAACAACAGCTCGCCCTGGATCGCCCCACTGGGGCCACTTGTTGGAGCCGAATGAACATGCGGTCAAGAGTTGATCGGTCCCCCGAGGTACGAGGAACCCGTTCACTTCATCGGGGGCTTCGAGGTCGCTGAACGCAGCCGTCACCAAGGCCACAGACGCGGTCGGCAAATCGGCAAGCGGCGCCATCTCGTCATGCCCTCTTCCCAGAATCGCGGCGGCCGTTCGCGCGGGCGTCGCCACGACCGCGCCGTCAAACGATTCGCCGGTAGGCGTCAGCACGACCTGACCGCCAAGGCTTGAGACCGAGTCGACCGCCTCCGAGATGAGCAAGACGCCGTTCGACTGTAAAGCGTCGATGAGCGCCTCTACGAGTCGCCCCATGCCTCCGACCGGAGCTTGAAAAAGAGGCCCGGTGTCCACTTGTTCCGTCGACCTAAGTCCGCGCATCAGACTGCGAGAGCGTTCTGCGACGGCGACCAGCTGAGGCACGACCTCGGCCGCGCCGAGGTTCCCGGTCCACCCAGCATTGATGGTGCCAACGAGCGGATCGACCAGTCGGTCGGCAACTTCATAGCCGAAGCGGTCACCAATCAGTTCGCGTACCGTTAACGCCCTCGGGTCTCTGCGGCGTGGGAGCACCAGATCGAGGGCGGCGCGAGCAACCCCGCGTGGGGACAGGATGCCGCTGCCGACAAGGCTTGGTAACTGGCTGGGAACCCCTACGACGAGCCCATCTGGTATCGGGCGCAAATGTCCGTCCCACCACAACAGCGTGCTCCCGGCGCTCGGAGCGACCAACTCCGAATCGATTCCGAGTTCTCGAGAAAGACTTACGGCCCCAGGAACCCGAGTTATGAACGAGTCGGCTCCCTCGTCGACTGGTTTGCCGCCGAAGGAGCTGGTTCGAATGCACCCCCCCAATGGCCCTGGTTCGAAGATCGTCACTTCGGCGGAACCTCGCAACTCCCAAGCTGCCGCGAGACCGGCGATCCCTCCACCAATGACGGCAATCTTCAAGCTGCGGGTCTCCAACCATGGCAATAATCGACCAGTCGAGTTAGTACGTCTGGATCGCTGTCTGGCAATACACCGTGTCCAAGGTTGAAGATGTGTCGTCGGCCGCCGCCCTCGATCAGCGTCTCCTCGGCCAACGACCGCGTCGACTCCCAGCCGGCCACAATCGCCGCCGGATCCAGATTGCCTTGCAGGCTGACGCGGGGACCGACCCGTGTCCGCGCCGTTGAGAGCGGGACTCGCCAGTCAACGCCGACCACGTCGGCGCACGCATCGGCCATCAGGCCCAGCAACTCGCCCGTGCCGACCCCGAAGTGGATTCGCGGGACGTCGAGGTCGGCGAGTCCTTCAAGGATCTTCCGCGAGAACGGAAGGACGTAGCGGCTGTAGTCAGCCGGGTTGAGCGCTCCGACCCAGCTGTCGAAGAGTTGTACAGCCTGGACGCCGGAACCGATTTGAGCGCGCAACAACGACAGCGACATGTCTGCCAGCCGATCAAGCAGCTCAGCCCAGAGCGAAGGAGCCGAGTACATCAGCGTCTTGGTCTTTGCGTGATCTCTGGACGGGCCACCCTCGACGAGGTAACTCGCAACGGTGAAGGGAGCTCCGGCGAATCCAATCACGGGCACCGGAGACTCCTGTGAGAGCAACCGCACGCTCTCCAAGACGTGGGGCACGTCTTCCTCGGGATCGAGCGGACGGAGTCTGTCGAGGTCGGCCGAGGAACGGAAGGGTCGCTCGACGACAGGTCCCACCCCGTGGGCGACGTCAACTCCGAATCCGACGGAGGCGACCGGCACGATTATGTCGGAGAAGAGGATCGCAGCGTCAACGCCATATCGGCGTACTGGCTGCAGGGTCAGCTCGACGACCAGGTCTGGCCTCTTGACGACGTCCAGGATGCTGTCGGAACCTCTGAGGGCCCGATATTCAGGCAGCGCCCTGCCGGCTTGCCGCATGAACCACACCGGGACGTAAGGGGTTGGCTTGCCCTGGCATGCCGCCAGGAAGGGGTCGGTGTCGCCGCCTGCCGGTGTCATTGTTGGGAAGCTAGTCAAGGTTTCTCTTTGCGCGGGATTCGTCATTGAGCGTCGAGTGGCTTGCGGAAGTCTTCCCAAGCGCGCAGACTCGTTGGTTCCCATATGACCCACCCGGACGTTCCGGCCGAGCAGGCACACGTGGATCTCGCCTATGAGCGGCTAGCCGCCATGCGGGCCAGGACGGCCGCGATGCTTCAAGACGCTTTCGGAGAGAGGGGCGGCACCTTCCAGGCCGTTACGGAAAGGGACATAAGGGTGCGTAACAGCCTTGGCCGCCTCGAGCAACTCGATATCGGCGACGCATCGCTCGTGTTCGGGCGCATCGACAAGGCCAGCCCAGACGGGCCGGAGGACTTCCACATAGGGCGGCTGGCAGTGTCCGACCGCGACCAAGAGCCGCTGGTGGTCGACTGGCGGGCTCCCATCGCCGAGCCCTTCTACCGGGCAACCGGCGCCCATCCGATGGGTCTGCGTCGCCGGCGGCATCTGCTTACCGAAGGTAGGAGTGTCCTCGACCTGGAGGACGAGTACTTCGACGAAGAGGGGAGCGACTCCGGGGCGAGCCTCGGCCTTTCTGGACCCCAGGTGCTCACCGCCGCCCTCGAGCGTTCTCGTACCGGTCGGATGCAAGACATCGTCGCCACCATCCAGCGCGAGCAGGACGAGATCATCCGGGGCCCGCTCGCCGGCATCCTCGTCGTCCAAGGCGGTCCTGGAACCGGAAAGACCGCGGTTGCTCTGCACCGGGCCGCCTATCTCCTCTACACCCACCGGTTCCCACTGGAAGGCCAGGGCGTACTGGTAGTCGGACCAAACCCGACGTTTCTCCGCTACATCGAGCACGTGCTTCCGTCCCTAGACGAAAACGGGGTCGAGCTTTCCACGGTCACCGCCCTATACCCCGGAACTCGGCCCACCGGAAGGGAAGACGACGACGTCGCCCGATTGAAGGGCGACGTACGGATGGCCAAGGTGATCGCGCGTGCGGTGTCCAATCGCGAGCGGCCTCTCCGTCACACCACTGAGGTCCCCTACGGCTCACGAGTACTCCGGATAACCCCCCGCATGTCGGCCAACATCGTCGCCGCCGCCCGCCGGCGCCCCGGGGGCCACAACGCCCGGCGCCGGGCTTTCGAATCGGTGCTGTACAGAAGCTTGCTGGATCAAGCAGCGCCGAACGGCGAGAGTTCGGATCACGACTTTGCCTCGGAACCGCTGACCGCCGAGGAACTGGGGCGCTCTCTGCGCCGTGAGCCGGCCATGACCGAGGCGCTCGACCGTATGTGGCCGGTTCTGAGCCCCGAACAGCTTCTCCATGACCTATTTGGCGCTACCGCGTTGATCGACCTCGCGGCGCGGGACCTCCTCAGCGCTGAGGAAAGAGCACTGCTTCGCCGGGACCGAGGCGAGCCGAACGCTCCGATCGCGTGGACCGACGCCGACATTGCCCTTCTCGATGAAGCCCTCGCCCTCCTCGGACCCCGCCGGCGGCGGCGCGAGGGTGAAGCCGAGGATCCGATCAGGGCTTTTGGTCACGTGGTGGTCGATGAGGCTCAGGACCTGTCGCCTATGCAGCTGCGAATGGTTGGACGCCGCAGTCTCTCCGGGTCGATGACGGTCGTCGGCGACGTCGCCCAAGCGACCGGGAACTGGGCCCCGGCGTCGTGGGCCCAGGTCGTCGAGCACCTACCCGCCCGGCGCGGGTGGCGCCTCTCCGAGCTCACCGTCAACTACCGGACACCCGCCGAGATCATGGACCTCGCTTCCCGGATCCTGGCACAGGTCGCACCCGGGATGCGTCCGCCCGAAGCGGTCCGAGCCAGCGGCCATCCTCCTCTGACCGTCCCGGTCCCGGCAGGCGCCGATCTCCCGGACGAAGGGTTGGTGGCCGCTTCGGTCGGAGCCCTGAAACGGGAACTCGATTCACTCGACGCCGATCGTGGACCCGGCGCCGGGACCATCGGGGTGCTCGCCCCACCCTCGGTGCTGGACGCTCTGGCAGACGCATTCGAATCCGTGGGCATCCCGGTGGGCCGAGTCGGGCAGGGAGCGCTCGACGAGAGGGTTTCGCTTTTGGGCGTCGAGGATGCAAAGGGCCTCGAATTCGACGCGGTGACCGTGGTGGAACCCGAACGGATCGCTCGGGAGTCTCCGCAAGGCTTGCGATCGCTTTACGTCGCCCTAACTCGTGCGACTCAATCTCTCACCGTGGTTCATTCCGGGAGGCTCCCGGCTGGGTTGGCCGCCGCCCAACCCAGTTCCGCCTGAGGCAATATCAGGGTAAGTTATCCACGGCCACCCACTGGGAAGATGCCTGGTGGTGTCCTGACTGGGGAGGTTTGATGCGGGTTCGAGCGTCCAAGCTCATCGTCGTTGCTGTCGGACTTGCAGGTTTGGTGGTGGCGAGTGGAGGGATGACGAAGGTGTCGGCCAGTGGCCGCCCGACGTCGGCTCTGACCGGAGTCATGATCCGAGCGAAGTCCCACAGCCTCCTTCCCATGCGGGCCGACACGGTCAACAGCCTGAACTGGTCCGGATATGCAGTGACCCCCTCAGCTCCGGTAACCGGAGTCTCATCTACGTTCACGGTGCCTGCAGCTGGCCTCGTTCCTCCCGGGTTCGCCGCGACCTGGGCTGGTATCGGCGGCTTCGTGCCGGGTTCGACCGACCTGATCCAGGCCGGCATCTCCGAGCAATCGCTGCCCGACAACCCGGTCCTCGGTCCGCAATATTTCGCGTGGTATGAACTGCTTCCGGACGGTGAGACGCAACTCACGAATTGCGCCGGGGACCCAAACTGCACTGTCACGCCGGGTGATCAGGTCAGCGTAGACATCACTCAGGCTTCGGGCTCGAACTGGAATATCTCCGTGGTCGATTCTGGGAAGTGGAACTTTTCGAAAACCGTCCCGTACAGCTCCTCACGATCCTCGGCGGAGTGGATCCTCGAGGCCCCGACCCTGGTGGTGTTGCAGACGTTGTTGGCTCCCGTCGGCACCGTGCATTTCGGACCGACCAATAGCTTCACCGCAGGCACCACGCAGACCATCGCCGAAGGAAATCCGACAACCGTGATCCTGTCGCCGGGATTGATAAACGAGGCGACCCCATCGCCGCTCGCGGCGGATGGTCAGTCGTTCAACGACTGCGCCTACGCCCAAACCTGCCCGACTCCCTAGCGGGCAGACAAGGCCAGGCCCCGAGTTAGGAGCCTGGCCTGACGGCGGTCCGGCTGACCATCCGGTTGGCCACGGTCACGAAAGTTGCCCCAGCAACCGCAAGCAGTAGAGCAAGGTCGACACCCGCCAGCACCGGTGCTCCCGTCAGAGGCAACGGCTTGTGCGGCGGGGACGTCGAGACACCCGGGCTTGTCGGCCCCGGAGGTGTAGCTGTCGGGACGGTCGTCGTAGGACTTGAACCACTGATGGTCATGCTGACTGATACCGGGCCCTGACCCGGAGCGACCTGCGCAACATATGCCGTCATGAGGGCCCCATTGCTGGAACCGGTGGACGGCGCAGCTCTGTGCCGGCGTTCTTGCTCTTCCGACGCTCCCGCTCGGCAAAGCCGCCGGACACGGCAATCAAAGCGATGGCGATCAGCGCCCAGGGGAACAGGTCCTTGGTGATGGCCGGAGGAATTAGGTGGTTGCTCGGGGTGGCCTTCACGAGGACCACGAGCTGCTCCATGATGGTCAAGTCGCCGTTGTTGACGCCCGCAGCCTCGGCACCTATGCCGGCGAGCGTCGTCGACTTGACGCCCCGGGGCGTGCGGATCGTTACAGGCACACGCAGTTCCTGGTACGGCCGAAGTTGGACGGTGCTTTGCCTAAGGCTGGTTGCTGCTCCAAGCCCGGTTGTCGGCTTAGTGAATTGGTAAGAACCGTTGGCGTAGTTGGTCCCGAGTACGTACAGGTGAATCGTGATCGGCTTAGCAGTCCGGTTGTACACGATCACCGCGTCATGGACGGTGGAGCCGTCGGCGGGATGGGAGAGTGAAGTCCTCTGCCCACTGCCGTTCGGCGCAGCGGTGATTCCCCAGGTCGTGGTCTGGACCGCATGCGCCGGCGCGCTCATCGTGAGCGCGCCGGCAGCTGCGATTACTGCCACAACGAGGATTCGGATCCTCGTCTTCATGTGCCTACTGGTCGAGCAGCGTGACGGTCATCACGCCCTTGTAGGTGCCGGCAGGTATCCCCGAGGTGTTCACCGACAGTGTCGGGCTCGAGGTGTAGGAACCTGACTGCACGAGTGAGTTCGCAAGGGTGGTCACGTTGCTGATCGAAGCGGTCAGGGTGTTCTCGATGGTCGTGAGGTTGTTGGTGATACCAAGGACACCGAGATCACTCACAAGACTGGGTACGCCCTGCAAAGCCGTCGACACCTGAGCCGAAGTCAGGTAACCGTCGTTGATGAGGGTGGTGAGACTCGGAGCAGCGCCGGTTACCCCCGTGATGAGGCTCTTCACATCGGCGAGCACGCCGGCGGGATCCGCCGCCCAGTCCATGATCTGGACTGGTGTCGCACCTGCGGCCGCCAAGTCACACGTTGGATGGACATCCGGGCTCGCGAAGCTGCCGCCGATCGTGTTGCTCGCCAGGTTGAGTGGGAGCTTGTTCAGGACGCCGTTCAGCGTCGAGCCGAACAGGTTGGTCACGTTGCTGCCGGTCAGCTGCGACTGTGTCAGCGGGGTTGAAGGGAGCAGCCCGTTCACGGTGGCGGGCGGCGACAAGGTGCCGAAGTTGACAGTGTTCAGCCCCAGAAGCGGAATGACGGAGCTGTCGAGGATCCCGGAGAGCTGGAAGACCGGCGTCAGGTTTGCGCTCACCCCGCCGAGAGTGAAGAGACTCGCCGGGGAGGACAGGCTGATCGCCGAGGACGGCACCATCGACGAGCAGGTGTAACCACCGTTGGCGGGGTTGCTGGCGGACCACTGGTACAGGTTGGACATGGTCGCCTGCACGTTGAAGCCCTTGTTCGAATAGGTGCTGTCGGTGACCTGGGCGAGGAAGTTGCTGGCGCCAGAGGACAGGTCGGAACTTGTCAGAGGCGTTGTGCCATCCGGCTGATAGAGGTTCAACGTTCTGGTACCGGAACTGGTGGTCAACTGGACGTTGACGGAGGCCATGGCCGGTGCGATTGCGGCTGCTGCAACGGCCGCCACGCTTGCCCCGAGAATGGCCAACTTGGCCGTGCGTCTCATTTTGGTCTATTACCCCCTGCGATCATTTTCCGATTAGGTGTGTAAATGTGCTGCAAACGGAGAGACCGGGTAAATGGCCTCTTATGACGGTTCGCGGAGGTCCTGACCACCCCAACAGGAGTTATTCCGGTCTAGTCCCTTCGCTGAGTTCCCGATATGACCGAATCTTCGGCCTTCGGGTTTTTCCCAGTCAGTGATATCGGCGCCCCCTCACCGCAGGAATAGGGGGGTATAAGGGACATTCGGAGATTCTTCAAGGCCCACCTAAACTCCGCCCATGCCGGTCAACCTCTCCACTCGCCGAGCCCTGGCGGACCTAGTCCGGACAACCGGATACGAAAGACGCGAAGAGCCGTTCCAACTGAGCTCTGGCGGGTGGAGCCGTGACTACGTCGACGGAAAGTTCGCAGTCGCGTCCGGCGCCGCGCTACGAGAGGTGAGCGACGCGGCCGTGGAAGCGATCGGTGAGCCCTTCGACGCGGTCGGCGGTCCGACGATGGGAGCCGACGCGCTAGCTCACGGAATCGCAATAGTCAGCGGAGCGTCGTGGTTCTCCGTTCGCAAGGAACCAAAAGGCCACGGCAGGCGGGCGTGGGTCGAGGGGGCTCGCCTCGATCAGGGTGATCGGGTCCTTATCGTGGAAGACGTCGTCTCCACCGGCGCATCCCTGCTGAAAGCCGTTGAGAAGGTCGCCGAACTCGGCGCCGAGATAGTCGCAGCGACGGCGCTGCTCGACCGAAGCCCTCAGGTCTCGGAGCGCTTCGCCGCAGCGGGCATCAAGTGGGCGCCGCTCCTCACGTGGGAAGACCTGGGCATCGAGCCCCTCTAACAACCATCGGGCGAATCAGCCGTGACAGAACAGTTCCTCGGCGAGCACGACCTGGACCCGGATCCGATTTGCCAGTTCGACGCGTGGTATCGAGAGACCGTTGCCGCCGGGGAGCCGGAACCAGACGCTATGGCCGTCGCGACCGTGGGCGACGGGATACCGGCGGTCCGGTTCGTCCTGCTCAAGGGTTTCAGCGGTCGCGGCTTCGTGTTCTACACGAACTGGAACAGCCGCAAGGCCAAAGAGATCGCAACGAACCCGAACGTCGGCCTGGCCTTTCGTTGGAGAGTCCTCGAGCGGCAGGTCCGTGTCATCGGAACCGCGTCGATGGTGTCAGCGGACGAATCAGACGCATACTTCGCTACACGCCCACGCGCGGCACAACTCGGCGCCTGGGCGTCTGAGCAGAGCGAACCGATCGCTAGTCGCGCCGACCTTGACGAGCACCTCGACGTGGTCACCGCCCGCTTCGCCGGCCGTGACGTTCCACGCCCGCCCTGGTGGGGTGGGTACGTAGTCGCGCCGTACGAGATGGAGTTCTGGGTCAGCCACCGGGATCGCCTGCACGATCGCTTCCAATACAGGCTCAGTGCGGGCGTTTGGAATATCCGCCGTCTGAACCCGTGACTTCTGCCGTGCGTTCTCTTGTGCGGCACGGCCTTGGCCGTGGCTACGGTGTCTCTCGTCATGCGCCCTACCTCAGCTGAGGATGCGTCTGAGCGCCAACAGGCCGTGAGCAGACTGCTCGCGGATCCGCCGCTCGTTCATTACATGTCGCAGCGAGATGCTGACGCGGGGACGCTCACAGGGGTGTGGTCGACCGACGAGAGCTGTTACCGGTTCCTTGCGGATCTGTGTAAGCCGGGTTACAGGACCCTCGAAACGGGAGCCGGCATCTCTACAGTCCTATTTGCGGCGTGGCGGACACTGCACACGTGTGTGGCTCCTGGACAAGAGGAGATCGATGCGATTGTCGCCTTTTGCCACGATCAGGCCATTCCGACAGACACGGTCACGTTCGTGGCGGAACCTTCCGACCGGGGCCTTCCCGATCTGCCTGGCGACGGGTCGGACTTCGATGTCGTGTTGATCGACGGCTGCCACGGTTTTCCAGCACCGATAATCGATTGGTACTACGGAGCGGGTCGGCTTCGCGTCGGAGGGGTTGTTCTCATCGACGACCTGCACCTCCCGGCCGTTGACGTTCTAGACCGTTTCCTCGCACTCGACCCGCGGTGGAAGGAGCTATCGCGAGACGCAAAGTGGGTGGCGTACGAACGTCAGAGCGAAGGATCGGTTTGCGAAGAGTGGTTCATGCAGCCGTTTTATACGCAACCGGGCGCGCGGCAAATCGTAAAGGAACGCGCTGCCGCTCTGGTCCGCGCCCGGTCGGAGCGGTTGAGGCGGCGATTATCCCGGGGTTAGCCCAGGTGGGTCGCCTGAACCCGTGTACGCCTGAGTGCGCCACAATGGTTGCCATGCAGGATTCCCCCAATCCGCTCGAAGTCGACCTGGAGACGTTCGCCAAGGCTTACGCCGGCGGCGCGACCGTTCTCGATGTGCGCAATCCGGACGAATACGAGGAGGCCCACGTTCCCGGGGCTGTGCTCATCCCCCTCGGCGAGTTGTCCGAGCGCCAGGACGACATTCCCGAAGCGGACCCTCTCTATGTCATATGTGCCGTCGGCGGCAGAAGCCTCGCGGCCACCAAGGCCCTCGTTGACGCGGGCTATAACGCCGTGTCGGTCGCGGGAGGCACCAAAGGGTGGATCGAGCAGGGCGGCGACTTCGTCACCGGCAGCACGCCGACCTGAACGGCGCGGAGGTTCACCTGTCCGTGCCGGACTTCAGGCGCTCGCCGAACGCCTCCTCGACCGCGGCCAGGCCCCGGTCCAGGCCGGCGAGCCCGTGGATCCCTGCCAACGGGTCGATCAGATAGCGGCGAACGCCGGCCACGTGGGTCGGCGCGGCGGATCGCAACAGCTCCAGGCCGGCAGTGGTGAGCACGGCCAGCGACCCTCGCCCGTCGTCCGGGCAGGACTTCCTCTCGACCCAGCCCGCCCTGACCAACCCATCCACCCGCCGGGTGAGCCCCGACCGCGACAACAACAACCTCTCCGCCAGCTCCGACATCCTCAACGACCCGCCCTCCGCCTCGGACAGGTGGACCAGCACGTCGTAGTCGCCGAGGGTCAGGCCGTGCGTTTCCTGCAGCTCCCGATCAAGCCTCTCCCGCAGCCGGCACTCGGCGGCAAGGAGCCTTCTCCACAGCCCCTGCTCGTAGTCGCTGAGCCAAGCAGGAACCGCGGTTTCCTCCGGCGAAGCACTCTGCACAACAGTCACTGGGACACCCTCCGGCGACGCTGGGGAAGCAGCCTCAGCACTCACCCGCCACACCCTACTGCCGACCCGACGAAAGCTGATTGTGACCGCAAGCAACGCCAAGATATCCCTTCACGGACAGCCCCTGGTCAGGTACTATGTGAATCCCTTGGCGAACCTAAGAAGGCCCCCTGCCAGCCTTAGCGGGTATCGCCGAATTGTTCTGCCCGGGTAGATCGAGAGACGAGGACGATTGCCCAACAACCACGCCGCTCAGCCCGAGGAGGACCTGGTCCGCCTCTATCTGAACGACATCGGGAAGCACGCACTTCTCACCAAGGATGACGAAGCGCGCTTGGCCCAGGCCATCGAGGCCGGGCGTGAGGCGAGAGCCGAGATGGCGTCAGGTAAGACCGTCACTCCCGCGCGCAAGCGGGAGCTGCGCCGCCAGATCCGCGAAGGCGACGACGCCGCCGAGACGTTCGTAAAGGCGAACCTCCGGCTGGTCGTGTCTATCGCCAAGAAGTATCAGGCTGCCGAACTGCCCCTGCTGGACCTGGTCCAGGAAGGCAACCTCGGTCTGATGCATGCGGTCGAGAAGTTCGACTGGCGCAAGGGCTTCAAGTTCTCCACCTACGCCACATGGTGGATCCGTCAGGCGATCACCAGAGGCATCGCCAACACCGGCCGCACCGTGCGTCTCCCGGTCCACGCCGGCGACCTGCTCACCCGGGTCACTAAGGCGAGGGGCCGGCTGGAAGGCCAGCTCGGGCGCCGGCCGACGGTCGCCGAGCTTGCGGCCGACCTTGAGCTCGAAGAGGAGAAGGTCACCGAGATCCTGCGTCACGCCGCCGAGCCGCTCTCGTTGTCCGAGCCCCTTCGCGAGGACGGCGACGCCGAGCTGGGCGACGTCGTCGAGGACCGCTCGGCGGTCTCCCCCTTCGACGCGGCTGCGGCAGCCCTCCTGTCGGGCGAAGTGAACAAGATGCTGATAGCCCTCGACGAGCGCGAGCGGGAGATACTCCGCCTTCGCTTCGGTCTGGACAGGGGCGAGCCCCGCACCCTGGACGAGGTCGGCGAGCACTTCAGCCTCACCCGGGAGAGGATCCGCCAGATCGAGGCGCGGGCGATGTCCAAGCTGCGCCACCCCTCCACCGACCGCGGCGCACGCGAGCTCCTAACCGGCTAACCCTTCACGGGTGGCCGTGGGATACCCCACGCACATACGCGAGACGACCTTCGCCGGCCCCGCAACGACCAGGAATTCGGTGTTGCGCGCTCTGCCGGCGATGCCGACCTTTTTCCCCTGAGGGTCGAATACCCCGATCTGCGATCCGATGTAGCGACGCGAGTCGAACGCCAGAATCTCGACCGCCCCACATCCCGACGCCATGTCGGCAAGGTCCTCGACGGGGATCCACCCCTCGTCGCTCCCGGAGATCAACACGACCTCAGCCTTGAGCCCCGACACAAGCGCGGCCATCGCAGCCGGCGCCTCGCGCCGCCGGTTGAAAACGCTCACCCCCTCCTCGCCTCTCAACCCCACCCGCTTGCACGCCACCCCGTAATGGTCGGGATTGTCCCAGGCCATCAGTGTCTCCCACACGTGGTAGTTGCCCGAGTAGCGGTGCTGGTTGTATGGAGGGTCGAGGTAGGCGAGGTCGACCTCGGGAAGCTGTGAAGAGACGTCGACGGCGTCTCCCTGAAGCGCCCGTCCCTCGCCGGCAATCAGCTCCGGCACCCTCAGCTCGAGGGGCTGGTACGAGCGGGGGGCCCACTGCTTGAGGTAGGCCATCTGGACTCCGGTCGTCGAGTCGACCCGGTCGGCGGCCAGCAGAAGGCTGGTCAGTAGCAGCGGCCGAAACGGATGCCCACACCACTCGAGCTCGATCGCGTCGCGTATTGCGTCGATGCGTCGGGCGTTGTCCTCCTGGAAGAACCTGGCCTGGCGGCTGAACGTCTCGGTGACGTAGCCGTCGCTTCCGGGCAGGCGCTGCAGATGAAAAATTGCCTCGTTGAGCGATTGGACATCGATCTCGCGGGCGTCGGTTGCGATGAAGCACTCGGCGAGGACAGCCGAGTAGCGGGCGACGTCGACAGCGGTCACGTGAGCGCCGCGTCTCTTCCACTCCTGAGCAACCCGAGTGGTGCCGGTGAACATGTCGAGTGCGGTGCGCGCGCCGGCCCGGACGAGCAGCTCGCCGAGGACGGGAACCAGGCGGCGTTTGGATCCGATGTATTTGATCACCGGCTCAGACGAGCCTCCTGCCGAGCGAGCGGGGGAGGCGGTTCAGGACCGCGGTGTCGATCAGCTTGAGCCTCTTGCTGCTGACCAGGACGATCGCGTAGCTGCCCGACTCCCCGGGAGGGGCGAGCTCCACCTGCCCGGGGGTGAACCTGCCGTGGAAGGCGACCGAGCAGACGGTCGTGTCGTTGTCGCCGGCGAGTTCATCGAGCTGATGCTGCTCGGCGGGCGGCAGGTGGGACCTGACCTTGTCGGCGGGAATTCGGTGAACGCCGATCAGCGTCGCGTGCGTGTCGTGGATGGCCTTCCGGGCTGTTGGTATCGCCCGGTAGCAGGCGCTGACCGACCCGTTGGACAGGCCGGGAGTCGGAGTCGAGCTACAGGCGGCAGCGGTGGGGCCCAGGAGCAGGCCGGCGACGATGGCGGCCGCCAGTTTCGCGTGAATACGCACGACGCCCGCGTGCCCCCGGCTCATGTCGCAGCCAACCGTTCGGGTTCTGGGACCACGGTGCTGCGGTCATGGTTCCGCCCGGCAATCAGCAACGCCAGCCACGATGCCCATCCCACAGGCAGAAGCAGCCAGAAGGAGATCAGCCGGTAGAGGAGCACGGCCGCCACGGTAGAGGCCTGACCCCCTCCGAAGGTGACCAATGCGACCGTGATGCTGCCTTCGACCACCCCGAGACCGCCCGGGGTGATCGGCAGGATGGCCGCGAGTTGGCCGGCGCCGTACGCGAGGAGCAGCCCACGCCAGGGGACGCCGGCGCCCACTGCCATGAACGCGAGTACAAGGCAAGCGCAGTCGGCGATCCAGTTGCCGAATCCCATGACCATCGCCCTGGCCCAGTTGCGCCGGCTTGGAGTGATCGCGCTCATCCGGTCGACCCATCCGTGCACGACGTCCCCGGCCGAGCGACTGGGTGAAGGGTGCCGGAGCACTCGCTGGCTCAACGCCACAACGCGGGTGATGTGGCTCAGCAACCACACCCTTTCCGCCCAGAGGATGACGATCAGGCCGGCGAAGATCGCGATTCCGAGAATCGCCTCCACGAGGTCGTATGCGTTGCCCGCGGTCAAGGCCATCGTCAAGCCGACCAAGGAGATCACCGACAGGCTGACAAAAGTGACCGCATTGAAGGCGACCAAGGTCCAGCCCGCGAGCACCTCGTCCGCGCCGAAGCGACGGTACTGCCTGTAGTTGTACGCCGAGTAGAAGACCAGGCCGCCCGGGAGCGAGTTCGCGATCGCGTTCCCTGCCAGGGCAATGCCCGTCATCGGAGCCATGGGGACCCGAACCCCGCCGGAGCGAAGGAGTCGGCGTTGCAGAGAGGCGAGCGCGAGGTAGGAGACCGCTTCGGCGCCGACTGCAACCGCGACCCACCACCAGCGGAGGTGACGGAGGTAGGTGGTGGCGCCGGAGAGCTCGTCGGTTTTGCCGCTCACGATCCACGCCGCGAAGCCAACAGCGGCCAGCCCGAGAAGGTACCGGGCCACTCGCCAGACCTGATACCACCGGCCGGCTGAGGGCGCGACGATCGGCGGATCGGGTGGGGTGGTCACGTTCTTCGCATATTCGCGCTGTAAACACTGAAGATACGCGCGCCGTCTGTGAGCCCTGTGGCACCCTACGGTGATGCACGAGCGGACCGTGGCGGCGACGGGGGCCCTTCCGCCTCCTCCACCCGGGTCGTTCCCTCCGGAGAAGAAAAGACACTGGTGGTCTCCGGCCCCGGCTCCCGAACTGGCGCCGATCACCGCAAAGCGGGCGTACCTGGAGGTCCTGTTCACGTTCTCGGCGTTCTTCCTCACCGGAGTGATCGCCGCCGGTCTCCTGCTGGCCAACCGCTACAAGGACGTCCTTTCCAACGCGAGCTGGGCGCTCTACGTGCCCCAAGCGATCGAAGTGCTGATGCAGTCGGCGGTTGCTGTTGTCCTGGTGTTGCTGCTGTCTTCTCGCCGCGGTGTTTCGCCTGCCACGTTGGGTTTGCGCTGGCAGCGCAAACCCGACGGTCGGTTCGCGGCCGGTGCGACCACCCGAATCTTCGCCTGGGCGATCTTCGCCCAGATCGTCGGAGGGATCGTCAACGCAGTCCTGCAGACGGGGCACTTGCCGACGACAAAGCCGTCGGCGCCAGAGCTGCTGTTCGGAGTCGCCGATTCGGTGCAGGCAGGCATAGTCGAGGAGCTCGTGGTCCTGGCGTTCCTCGTCGTCACTTTGCGCCAGGCTCGCCGCCCACTTTGGGAGATCGTCGTGGTCGCTCTGGTGCTGCGCGGGTCGTATCACATCTATTACGGGCCCGGCGTTGTCGGGATCGTGGTGTGGGCGGCGATCTTCCTTTGGATATACCTTCGCACCCAGGCGTTGATCCCGTTGATCGTTACGCATGCCGCGTGGGACACGGTCGGTTTTCTGTCTCAGCGGTGGGCGGCGGTCGCCGGCGTCGCTCTGCTGATCACCGTCGCGATATGGATCGCCGCCCCGATCACCTGGGCTGTCGAGCGGGGCGACCGGGATCGTGCGGCTCGCGTCGGTTGGTCGCCGGGGGGGAGTGCGGGCGGGGGAGGCTATTGGCCTCCCTCAAGCGAGTGGGCGTCGTCCAGCGAGTGGCCGTCCTCTGGCCCGCGGCCGTCCTCGTCATGGGTTTCACCGGGGTGGTACCCGGACCCCTCAGGTATCCATTACTGGCGATGGTGGGACGGCTACGCCTGGACCGATCACGTCTCTGGTCCGTAGGTGTCCTATCAAAGCTCACGGCCGACTATGACACGGTGTCTCTCGCGTTCGAGCGCCGGCCCCCGTCGCTCCACCGAGATCTGAGCGGCAACTCTAGAGCGTTCGATACCGAGGCCTTCTGCCCGCCCGAGAACGAATACCGGTCCTTCCATACGAGACGCCAACCGGGGAGTGGCCGCGTACGCGTGCCCGATCGTCCCAAGCTGATCGCGTTTCATCTCGGTAGCGCGGTCGGTCCAGCTGATCATTGCGCTTCGCCGCTTTGGGTCGACTTCGACGATCGTGCCGACCGTGCCGGCCGGCAGCCCAGCGCCGGCGCCGCGGATGGCAACGACTCGATCACCGGTCTGAAAGGCACGGCCGCGGGACTGGATCGACGGACCGTCGAGGCGGCCGGTGTCGAGGAGGTGTCGCCGGGCGGCGTCGTTCAGCGCCAGGGTTTCGGGCACCCCGAGCCCAACCATCGTGGGATTCTCCGTGCGGGCAACTCCGAACGACTGAGCCCAGTGGTCGAGCAGCTTGCCGGCGGCGACACCAGTCAATGCACCGGCAAGCGGCACGTCTGGGAGAGCGCGCCACTCAGGCGCCGGTCCCGGATCGAGTCGAGTGAGGGCGGTAGTCGTTTGGCTGTAACCGAGTGAGCCGTCAACGCGAGTTCGCGGAAGGGTTCCTCCTTCAACGAAGACGACCTTGGCTTCCGGTGCGGCTGACAGCAGAGCCATGAGCTCCCCAGGCGGCCGCCGGTCGGCCTGGTCGACGATCAGTACGTCCGGACGCACCGAAGGGTGAAAGGCCTCGATGCCCGAAAGCGCGGCCCATCTCGCGCTTTCGGCCGCGCTACGGGCCGCGACTCCGACGGTCGTTCCGTGGGATTCCCACACTGACGCGCATGCTGCTCCGATAGCCGCGTCGGCAACGAAGTTCGAGCGCCCGGGACCCGCGGCGAGCAGGACAACTCCTTCGTTACCAACGAGGGATCGGACTGTCTCGCGCGAACGCGACGACAGCGTTGGGTCAAGCTGGGCAGCCGTTTCCAAATCTCCGGCGGCAACTCCCTGAGCTCGTCGCTCCGCACGCCGTTCGATCAGCGCGGCTAGTCGGCGATCAGCGTCCACGGCTCGTGTAGTGGTCCGCCGGTCAGCTCCCACATCCGAGCCGATCGGGCTCGATGCGTTGAAGAATGCGTCCGCCCACGAAGTGGCGGCCTCTGCGTCGAAGCCAGCTTGCGACGCAGCGGCGAGAGCCGCGATGACATCGCGCTTGGTGAAGGTCGAACCCCTGGTGAGCAGTCGCGCGCTCACTCGAGCTTCAAGGGACGCGGCGCCTGGCGTAACGGACGAGCGAGGGCCCATCGACTCGTGGGCGGCGCGAGACGCATGGGAGGAACCCCACCCGGCATGGAGCACCGCTGCCCCCCACGCTCTGGGCGGTCCGTTGCGACCGGCCCAACCTGCTCCGCCCCTTGATTCGTGGCTGCGGGTGCTAGCGGCGCGAACTGCCGCGCGGGGCACTACTGCCAAGTCCGGCAACCCGTTTGAACGGATCCGCCAGTCGAGTTGCAATCCGGTTCGGTCGAGATGGTATCGAAGTCCCAGGTGGTACACGGCCGCCAGTTCCTCCCTGTGCAGCCAAGTTCCAAGGGCAGCCCAGCCGGCAGCTGTGGGCGCGAGGTTTGCGACCAGCACGTGGGTGTGCAGGTGGGGCTCACCGCCGGCGTTGTGCAGGTGGTCGAAGGCAGCTCCGACGATTTCCTTGCCGGACTCCCGTTCCAAGTGCTCGACAGCCCCTCTTACCGCGCATCGATGGGCGAACCCGATAGACGGCTCGAGATCCGAAGCGGTTCCAGAAGATGTCGCGGACACAAGAGACAAGGACTTGGGAGCCGCGAACACCAGGTCCCATCCCGCTCGCCGGCGAGGCGACTTGACCCGAGGCAGGTAGACGCCCCGCGACGGATCGCAGCCTCGCAGGACGGCTGTCATTGCCGCCGCCTCGATTCCGCCGTGCAGGCCGAGACGGTCCGAACCTCGGCCCAGCCATTCGCCGGGCCCTTGCTTCAGGTAGTAGCCGGCGACCCGGTCGCCAACGGGCTTCAGAACCAACATATGAAACACACTAGCGAAGCATTAAAAACTATGAAATACTCCTCCCAACCCAACCACGGAGGTGCCGGATGCAAATGCTCCTATCGCTGCCGAGCGACGGTCCCACCGTCCAACCCGATTCGGCCCAGCTTCCGGGGTCGCACGTTCTTCAGTCGCTCGCCAACGGAATCGACGGATGGGCGCTGATGGCCGCCCTGCTCGGCCTGATTGTCGGAGCAGTGATCTGGGCGTTCGGCCACTACTCGCACAACTACCAGCAGGCGGTCAACGGACGTCGCGGCGTGATGGTCTCCGCCCTCGCCGCCGTCCTGATAGGCGGTGCACCGCAGATCATCACCTTCTTCGTGGATAAAGGCGCCAGGCTCTGATGATCCAGGTTTCGCCGGACGGAGGGTTTCCCTGCCTGCCGATCGTCGGGTTGTCCGGCTGCACGGTCAGCCCGCTCGGCAGCGACCTGGCGGGGTCCACTGCCGGTGCCATCGCAGACGGGCTGATGGGTGCCTTCATCTCATACCTTTCTGCCGCGGACACGTGGCTCATCGGTCACGTGGCTGGCCTGTTCGGCGTAACCCCGAACGTCGGGGCAGATTGGTTCCGTACCGCCTATCGAGCGACAGCAAAGGCCTTCGAGGCGGTAGTCACGCCCATCTTGCTGGTGGCGACGATCGGTTCGATCGTCCGCCAGGACTTGAGACGTTTGGGCCGGGTCTGGGCCGTTGGGCTTCCGGTGGCGGTTCTGGCGGCCGCTGCAGCCACGGTTCTCACCGATCTTGCGATCAGAGCGACGGACTCGCTGACCTCGACGGTGGTCGGCACTCATCTCAACGTCCACGGGGCACTTCAGAACCTGGCGAGCGATGCGTTCGCCACCGGCTCGCCGGCGCTGGTAACGATCGGCATCGGCCTGTTGGCGCTCGCCGGGGCGGTCCTCGTCTGGCTGGAACTCGTGCTCAGGTCTGCGGCGATCTATGTCGCCGTCTTCTTCATGCCACTTTGCCTGGTGACATACATATGGCCGGCCACGGCCGCGATAGCCAAGCGATCGGTACAGATTCTGATCGCGCTCGTCCTATCGAAGTTCGTCATCTTTGCAACGCTCTGGCTGGGAATGTCGACGGTGGCGGGCGATCGGTCGATCGACGGAGCACTGGAAGGCGCGGGCATTCTGCTCATCGCTTCCTTCGCACCGTTCGTTCTGCTCAGGTTCGTCCCGATTGCCGATGTAGACGTCATCGCCCACCTCGAGGGGGTAGCGCGGCGGCCGTTTCGCGCGGCGACCCGGGCGGCATCGGCGGTCGCCGCGCCTACCAATCCACTGGTGATGCGGCTGCTCGCTGCGCGGACGACCAGCGAGAGTGCTCGGCCTCAGACGTCTCCGGTGACTGCTCAACCCTTGGCGGTTCGGGCACCCGATTACCGAATACCAGCGGGAGGAAGCGATGGATGAACGCGTAGCCCGGTACTCGTTCGACCCGCTCGAGCGACGAGGACTGCTGCTAGGCCTGCAACCGGTTCAGATCGGCATCGCATCCGGCGGATTGCTTGTCGCATGGGTCACTGCCCGGGTTCTTCGATCGCTTGCAGGACCACCGCTCGCGTTCCTCGCCTTCGTTGCATCATCTGGCGCTGCTTTCTGGTCTAAGGACGGCCAATCAGCGGCTTCATGGTTGAGGTGGGGCCTTACGTGGCTGGTCCGCAACATGAACGGCCCGGTGCTGTCACCAGAACCGACTGACGGGTTGCGCACGCCTCGCCAGTCGACACCGCGAGGTTCGTGCGGTCGCGCCTTCGCCGGCCCGACAGGGATCGATCTTGTCGAGCTGACCGCCGAAGCTGGTCAGCCACCGGTCGGCGTTTTGCTCGACAGGAGCGCGGGCAGCTGGGCTGCCGTCGTCCCGGTCAGGGGTGGTTCCTTCTCGTTGCTCGATCCCGAGGAGCAGGCCCGCAGCCTGGAGTCCTGGCGCGTCGTTTTGAATTCGATCGGCAGGCCGGGGACGCCAGTGCGCCGGCTTCAGTGGGTAGAACGGACGTCGCCGGCGGGAGCGGCTCCGTTGATAGAAAGGGCCGAGGCTCTTTCGTGCGCGCGCGGCGAGGTTGACGGATACCTCGAAGTCGTGAGAACCGCCGCAACCTCGTGGCAAACGCGCGAGGTATGGCTTGTGCTGGCAGTCCCGGGACCCGCCTGGGCAGGAGGCCCTAGCGGGCGGCGTGCCAGCGAGACCGTCCGCAGGGAACTCCGCCTATTGGAAGGGCAACTCCGCAACGCCGGCATGTGGACAGCAGGCCCGCTCGATGCGGTCGCGCTGGCCACGGTCCTCGAAGCCGCGCACACCAATCGTCCAGCGACATCTCGGCGCTCCAAGCTGACTCGTCCTTTCAGCCCGATGGCCGAAGCGGAAGGCTGGTCGTTCGTTCAAGCGGATCACGCCTGCCATGCCACCTACTGGATTGCCGAATGGCCTCGAATCCAAGTGGGCCCAGACTTCATGGGTCCTTTGCTCATGGGAGGGGAACGGCGGGCGACTTCACTGATAATGGCTCCGGTCCCGGCGGTACGGGCCGCACGCGAAGCGCGATCCGCGCGCACTGCCGATGTCGCGGAGGAACACATTCGGACCAACGCGGGATTCACGCCGAGCGCACGGAGGGATAAAGAGGCGGAGGGACCGGTCCGCCGCGAGGAAGAGCTTGCCCGCGGGCACGTGGAGTACCGATTCTCCGGGTACATAACTGTGAGCGCGCCGGACCGCGAAGGTCTCGGTCTCGCTTGCGCCGAGACGGAGCATGCTGCTCAGGCGGCCCACCTCGAGATTCGCAGGCTGTACGGGCGCCAGCGGGAGGCGTTCACATGGACGCTTCCATTGGCGCGCGGTCTGCGCTGAAGGCCGATGATCACCAGAGCCAGGGCGCCGGAGCCCCCGGCCCACCGGGCGACCACAGCGAATCTGCAGGCTGTCTATCCCTTCATCAGTGACATCGGCCTGGGTGAGCAAGGCCCCTTCATCGGAAGGGATCTGCTGGGCGGCGGGCCGTTTTGCTTCGATCCGTGGGTTCTGTACGGGGCCGAGGTTCTCACCAACCCGAACTTGATCGTCCTCGGTCAGGTCGGCCGCGGGAAGTCGACCTTCGTCAAGACATTCGTCTGGCGGCAGATGATTTTTGGCCGACAAGCCTGGATCCTCGATCCGAAGGGAGAGTACGGCCCGCTCGCGGCGGCGGTGGGTGTGGAGCCGGTTGTCTTGCGTCCGGGCGGCCAGGTGCGCCTCAACCCTCTCGACCTTGGAGCGCCGGCCTCACCATCGCGGGATGACTTGCTAATGGTCACCCGCCGTCAGGCCGACCTGGTCTGCTCACTTGGCGAATCGACGCTCGGTCGGGTATTGACGCCGGCCGAGCGCACCGCTGTCGAGCTCGCGGTTCGTTCGGCGTCGACGACATCTCGCAAGCCGACACTCAGCGACGTTGTTCGGCTGTTGCTGGATCCCCGGGAGGAAGCCGCGGCCGCCGTGTATACGGACCGGGTTTCGCTTGCCGAGGACGGAAGGCTGGTCGCGCTCGAGTTGAGGCGTCTGGTCGAAGGTGATCTCGCGGGCATGTTCGACGGTCCTACCTCGTCCCACGTCGACCTTTCGGGTCGATTGGTGGTGCTTGATCTTTCGAGCGTGTACATGTCCCCGGCATTGGCACTCCTGATGAGCTGCGCCACCGGGTGGATGCAATCCGCGCTGTCTAGGCGGGATCGTGTGAAGAGGCTGGTCGTGATCGACGAGGCCTGGGCGATTCTGCATGATCTGGCCGCTGCTCGCTGGCTGCGGTCGGTGTTCAAGCTCTCCCGCTCCTTTGGGGTTTCAACCCTGGCCGTCGTGCACAGACTGTCCGACTTGAAGGCTGCCGGAGCCCAGGGGTCGGTTCAGCAAAGGCTCGCACAAGGGTTGCTCGCCGACTCGGAGACCAGGGTCGCTTTCGGGCAACCGGCTTCCGAAGCGGACTTGACTTCGGAGCTTCTGTCGTTGTCACGTACAGAACGCGACGTCATTGTCCACCTGCCCCGCGGGATCGCGTTGTGGAGGGTCGGCGGGCGATCCTTCCTTGTTGAGCATGTCGTCGGCGGAATCGAAGCTCCTTTCGTCGACACCGACTTCGCCATGCGCGACACGGGTATGACGGTAGACGCCGGAACGCCGCAATCTTGAGGGGACCACCGCCCCGCGAGTTCCGCAGCGATCCAGTTGCGTCATTGCTGTTTGCCGGCGTGGCCATCGTTGGGGCTGTTGCGTTGCTGAACTGGCTGTCCGCGCAGGCTGCCTGGATAGCCGTTACCGGGCACTCGTTACCGCGGCCAATCACTGATTCCCTCCGCGCCCTCGCCGCGCTTTGGCGACACGCCCGGGAACCCGCAAGAGCGTGGACACTGTCAACCACGACGACAACTGACCGGGGTCCCGGGGCGCTCGTCTATTACCTATTTGCGGCCATCGTCATGCTCGGGTCCGTCTTCGCGACCCTCTCGGCGCGCATCTTCGTCCGGCGGATCGCCAACCTGAACGGCGTTATGTCTGCAGCCCGCAAGGACGGAGCGCGGTGGGCGACACGCACCGATACTCGCGTGCTGAGAACCCGGTCACGGCGTGGCCGGCCCCGACTAGCACTGGGTCGTCTCGGGGGTCTGTACTTGAAGCCGCTCGTGGCTACCGAAGCGCGCCACTCCGTCCTCGTCCTCGGTCCTACGCAATCAGGAAAGACCTCGGGGCTCGCTATCCCGGCTCTCCTGGAATGGGACGGCCCAGCGGTGGCGACGTCTGTCAAGGACGACCTCGCTCGGCACACGACACCTTGGCGTTCGACTCAGGGCCCGGTGTGGATCTTCGATCCGACGGGTGGATCGGGGTTGGCACCGCTGGCCAGTTGGTCACCGCTCGCGCTCTGTCGGGACTGGACCGGGGCCCAGCGCACCGCCTCCTGGATGGTAGATGCGACCCCGGCTCGCGCCGGCATGGCAGACGCGGCGTTCTGGTACGCGGCCGCTTCGAAGCAACTCGCTCCCTTACTTCTGGCGGCCAACTCGGGGGGATGGAGCATGGCAGAAGTGGTCCGCTGGACCAACACGTCCGAGTTCAATGAGCCGGGACAAGCGCTCCAAATCGCCGGCGAGGACGACGCGGCGTTGGCGTTGTCGGCGTGCGAACGACGGGACGAGCGGATCCGCAGTTCGGTGGCGACCACGCTGGAGACCGTTCTCGCCCCCTTCGAGGATCCGACAGTCGCCGCCTGGACGTCCTCGACCGACTTCGACCTCGACGACCTCATCAATGCGCGAGGGAGTCTGTACCTGTGCGGCCCGAGCCACGAGCAGGCGCGGGTCCAGGGCGTCTTTGCCGCGCTGGTCTCGTCGGTGATCGCCGTTGCCGTGGACCGGGTCGCCCGAACGGGCCGCCCCCTAGATCCGCCGCTGCTAGTGGTGCTCGACGAGGCGGCGAACATCGCGCCGGTACGCGATCTCGACACTCTCGCATCGACCTGTGCCGGACTCGGCGTTCAGTTGGTGACCGTTTGCCAGGACCTCGGGCAGCTGTCGAGCCGTTACGGGAACGAGAGGGCGCGGACGATCGTCAACAACCACCGGGCCAAGCTGCTGCTCTCCGGCGTCTCCGATCTCCCGACTCTCGATCTGCTGTCCGGCCTTGCGGGGGAGCAGGCGATTCGTGAGGAGAGCTACACCCTCGACCAAACCGACGGGCGGCGTACACGCTCGTCGGCGGTGGCGTTTCGGCGGTTGCTTCCATCCGACCGCCTACGCCGAGTACCGCCGGGGGAAGCCATCCTCATATACGGACATCTGGCACCCGTCCGGCTCCGGCTCCGTCCCTGGTTCGCTGACCCCATGCTGCGACGGCGCGCACTGCCAGCGGCCCACGTCGGACCCGACGTCAGATCTGGCCCAGCCTGAATGCAATCAACGACGCCGCGTCGCCCGCCAACTCGGCGAGCAAAGTAAGCCTGACGGCCACCCCATCGGCGGCGAGCAGCCGCTGACGATCGAAAGGCCCGACGGGTATCGCAGCGCAAAGCTGCCACATGGCCTCGAGAGGATCGGGCGTCAGCGGCGGCAACACCGGGACGTCCGCCAGCTCTCCGGCGAGCGCAAGCGCCCGGCGCACTTCGCGTTCGGCGACGTCGAGTGCGTCGGTCCATATTGGGTCCCACGTCTCGTCCGGCTGTTCCTCGACGTCCGCCATCGGATATGGGTCGTCTGGTAGCCAGCTAACCACGGAGAACCTTCGGGTTCCCCCGATGACCACAAGGAACCGGCCGTCGGCGGTGCGGTCGACATCGAGAAAACGGGCGACCGTCCCGAACATCGATCGCTGCTCCCCTCCGCCCACCTCGTTCCCACGTTCGATCAGCACGACGCCGATCTCGGGTTCGACTCCGTCTTCCACGTTCCGCGGCGATCCGCTCGCTTCGTCCCAAAGAAGGTCGTTCATCAAAGCCCGGTACCGCTGCTCGAAGATGTGCAACGGCAGGATGCCGTGCGGGACGAGCACCGTTCCGAGCGGGAACACCGGAATCCGACGGGGCACCCGGCGAGAGTAGGCGCGACGCCGTTTGGTGGCGGCGTCGCCCGATCAGACCACCAGCTCGGCGAGGCGTGGCTGCTCGGATCGCGAGGCGTCTCCGGTCATCGCATCCGAAGCCGCCCGCATCCGTTCGACCGCTTCAGCCATAACCGTCGGATCGGCGGTGAAGGGGATCCGGATGTGATCCTCGAACGAACCATCGGTGCTGAACAAACTCCCCGGTACCAACTCCACGCCGTTTCGAAGAGCCAGCTGGCAGAACGGCAATGCCTCGAAGGGAAGCTGCACCCACAGGGACGGGCCACCCGCCGGTGGGTTCCATCTCCATCGCGGGAGATGCGATCGCAAGAGCATTTCCGTGTTCTCGAGACGGCCGGCGAGCAGCTTGCTCGTATCGGGCTGCAACTCGTCCAGCCGGCTGACCAGACGGGCCGCGACAGCCTGGTCGAGCACTCCGCTTCCGAGGTCGCTTGCAACTTTCCGGCGAGCGAGCCGATCGATCCATGGATGCGGCGCCCTGATCCAACCGACCCGCAGTCCGGCCCACAACGCCTTGCTGAGCGACCCGACGGTTATGACAGGGCCCCTCTCCGCTCCGGGGTATGACGCGATCGGGGGAGGAACCTCGCGCGAGTCGTAACGCAAACGAGCCAGCGCCTGGTCCTCGATCACCGGGACTCTGAGCCTGCCGGCGATCTCCGCCAGGCGCCTGCGCCGATGTTCGCCCATCAACGAGCCGGTTGGGTTCTGGAAGGTCGGGATCACGAACGCGGCGGCGATCACCGACGCGCTGAGCATCCGCTCCAACCCGTCGAGGACTATCCCATCCTCATCGGTCGGCAACGAAACCAAACGTCCACCCGCAGACGCGAACGCGTCCGCGCACCCCGGATACGTCGGATTCTCGACGAGCACAAGATCCCCGGGGCGGACGAACAGCGACGCACACAACCCAATCGCCTGGTGCGCGCCGGTCGTCACGAGGATCTCGTCGGGGGTGGTTGTCAGCCCCTCGGAACTCATCATGTCGGCGAGCTCCTCTCGGAGCTTCGGAAGCCCCCACGGGAAATAGCCGCTGCTGCAAAGCAACTCGCTGAGGTCCTCGTCCGAAAACGAGCGCACCGCTTCAGCCACGACAGGCAACCCCGGGACCTCGGCGCACGCGAAAGAGATCGGCGGTCCGCTCTCGACTCCGCGAGCCAGCAGCGGCCGGAAGATAGGTGCTCCCAGAGTCGGTTGCTCGTCGGGCAGCGTCACCAGTTGCTGTCGTGCCAACACGGTCGTGCCGCTGCCGTGCCTGCTCTCGACCATTCCCGTCGTGCGCAGTGACTCGTACGCGGTCACGACCGTCGTGCGGCTCACGGCGAGATCCCGTGCGAAGGACCGCTCGCTCGGGAGCCGGGTTCCCGGCGCCAGGATCCCTTCTTCGATAAGCGCGACAAGACGCGTGGATAGCTTTTCGTGGAGCGCCCCTCGGCCCGAAGACCAGTCCCCGAGGTCAGATACAAGCTTGCTCACCTGATCAGTCCACTTCTTATCGATTGGATATTGGACTGCACTGTCATTGTGTCCAATCATGCCAGCATGGGTCGAAAGGTAGCAAGTGGACTGATAATTGGACTGCTTCGGAAGGGTCCGGCTCGCGCCCGAGCGACCGCTCGCGGGTGGTGCTTCGACATCGACCGCAACCGGGTCGCTGACACCCACTGGGCGTCTCTGTCTGACCTGGGCCGCCTGGCAGCAGACCAACGGGCGCTCACCGACAGCACGTTGCAGCACCGCGTCCTCGCCATAGAAATGCGACCGTCGTGCATCCCTACCTGAACGAACTTGCCGCGGCCGAAAGGCGTAACGATCTTCTGCGTGCCGCCGAACGCAGCCGGCTGATGTCCGAACGCCGGAGCCGCAGGCGACGGAGGATCGCTGACGTGGTACGTGGGATCCCTCGCCCGGGCTATGCCTCTTTCGGTTTCTTCGCCCGGCTCGGAGCGACCCGAGGGGGCTCTCCCGGCATCTTCGGATAGACGGGCGGCCACGGAGCATCAGGTAGGGCACGCTCTTCCGCATCACGCCGAACCAAGTCGAGTAGCGGCTCCAACGATTGAGGGGGCGCTGGATTCCACGGGTCGTCGTTCGCGGCGACTCGAAGAGGCACCGAGTCGATGGTGAGCTCGTCCGGTTCGATCGAGCCGAGCTCCTCCCACGCGAATGGAGTCGAAACCTGCGCACCGGGTCGGGCCCTGACCGACCAAGCCCCGAATACGGTCTTGTGCGGCGCGTTCTGGTTGAAATCGACGAACACCCGAGCGCCGCGTTCCTCCTTCCACCAAGCAGCGGTGATGAGGTCCGGGCGCCGGCGTTCCAACTCGCGCGCTACGGCAACAGCTGCAGCTCGCACGTCGAGCGACGACCATCGCGGCTCGAGGCGTACGTAGATGTGAACGCCGCGGTTGCCGGTCGTCTTGGGCAGCCCGGTCAACCCAAGGCCGTCCAGGAGTCGACGGGTTTCGAAAGCCGCCTCCCGGATCATCGGGAACGTCACGCCCGGCGAGGGATCAAGGTCTATGCGTAGCTCGTCCGCGTGGTCCGGATCCGAGGCCTTGTACGGCCACACGTGGAAGCCGAGACACGCCAGATTCACGGCCCACAGCACGTGGGCGATGTCGGCGGCCACGAGAGCTTCCGAGGTGGTGCCGTTCGGTGTGGCCACGATCGTCGTCTGCAGCCAGTCGGGGTGCTTCTCGGGTACCCGTTTCTGGAAAAAAGACTGACCGCCCGCGCCATGCGGGAACCGCTGAAGCAGTACGGGCCGGCCGCCCATTGCACGCATCAGTGGGTCTTCTACCGTGCGGTAGTAATCGACAAGGTCGAGCTTGGTGTGGCCCGATCCCGGAAAGAAGACCTTTCCGGGACTGGAAATCGACACCTCGTGTCCGCACGACTCAATGACGACTGTCTCCTCGGCGGCCATCGCCGCCACGGTACCCTCGGTCGGAAGGTGTCATCTATTTCTCACAAGCTGCCGTTGAGGACCCGCGTCGCTGCGGCAGTCGGGTCCGCAGTATCCGAGACGTCGAGGCGTTTGGGACGCGGTGGCGGGTCCGTCGTGGGAGGGAGGGCAATCCTCGCCGTCGATCCGCTAGGTCTCTCGAGGCTGGCAGCCGGCCGGGCGATTGCGCTGGTTTCCGGAACCAATGGCAAGACGACGACCACGAGCCTCCTACGGGCGGCGCTTTCCGGCTCCGGTCCCGTCGCTACCAACCTTCTCGGGGCGAACCTTCCCCCGGGCCTTGCAGCAGCGCTGGCCGAGATGCCTGACGCCCCGTTCGCGGCGCTGGAGGTCGACGAGGCCTGGTTGGGAAAAGTCGTCGATGCCACGTCACCCAGGGCGGTCGCGCTCCTCAACCTGAGCCGCGACCAACTGGACCGCAACAACGAGGTTCGCATGCTCGCCTCGGCCTGGCGGCGAACATTCGATCGGACTTCACGGCAGGAGGCCGTTACCGTTGTCGCCAATGCCGACGACCCGATGGTGGTGTGGGGAGCCGGCCTGGCTGAGGACGTCCGGTGGATAGGCGCCGGTCTTCCGTGGACCGACGATGCCGCAGGCTGTCCCGCTTGCGGCGGGAGGATCCAGTTCTCGGAAGGCGGCGACTGGGCGTGCGGAAATTGCGACTTCCGCAGGCCGCCTCTCGACGCGTGGCTCGAGTCGGGCGCGATCGTCCGGGCAGACGGGTCTCGTACCGACCTTCGCGTGTCGCTGCCCGGAAGAGCCAACCTGGCCAACGCGGCGATGGCGCTGTCGGTTGCAGAGGTCTTGGGGTGCGACGAGTCCAGCGCTGCCGCGGGGCTATCGGAAGTGAAAGAGGTGGTGGGCCGTTACGCGAGTGTCTCGGTTGGATCGATCGCCGCGCGCCTGTTGCTCGCCAAGAACCCTGCCGGCTGGCTCGAGGTATTCGACATTCTCCGTCCACCACCCGTTCCCGCGGTGGTCGCGATAAACGCGCGGATAGCCGACGGGCGCGATCCGTCCTGGCTGTGGGACGTTCCATTCGAGCGGTTCGCGGGGCGGTTGGTGATCGCGACGGGCGAGAGAAGCCGTGACCTCGCTGTCCGCCTTCGGTACGCGGGAGTCGAGCACCGTCGCGAGGACGATCTGCTCAAGGCCGTTGTCCTGGCTGCGGAAGCCGGTTGCTCCGATGTTGACGTCGTGGCCAACTACACGTCGTTCCAGCAGATGCGGGCCTTGCTCGCATGAGCGGCGTAGCAGGCTCGAAGGTCACCGTCGCACTCCTTTTTCCTGATCTCCTGGGCACCTACGGCGATTCGGGCAACGCGGTCATACTGGCTCAGAGGCTCAGGTGGCGAGGAGTCCCGGCTGAAGTCCTGACCGTGCGGTCGGGGGACCCGGTTCCCGAGTCGTGTGACCTTTACGTCGTCGGGGGCGGGGAGGACCTCCCCCAAGCTCTGGCCGCTCGGCAGCTCGGGACCTCCGGCGGGCCGCTCCATCGAGCGGTCGGCGGGGGAGCAGCCGTACTGGCAGTCTGCGCCGGGCTCCAGATCCTCGGCAACAGCTTCGTCGGTCCAGACGGAAACCGCTCGGACGGGCTGGGGCTGCTCGACTGCGAATCAGTGCGGGCGAACGGGCGCCGATCCGTCGGCGAGATCGTCGTCGATCCGGAACCGGACCTGGGATTGCCATCGCTCACCGGCTACGAGAACCACGCCAGCACCACGCTTCTCGGTCCCTCGGCCCGGCCGGTCGGACGGGTTGTTCACGGAGTCGGGAACGGCGGAGAAACCAAAGTCGACGGGTGCAGGTCGGGCCGTGTGTTCGGCACCTACCTTCACGGCCCCGTCCTCGCGCGCAACCCCGCCCTGGCCGATCTGATCCTCGGTTGGGTGACCGGCGACCTCGCGCCGCTGGATGACGGGGAATGTGACGATCTGCGAGCAGAGCGACTGGCCGCCTCTCGCACGGAGAGACGGAAGCCCGACCTAGGCGGGTTCGAGCGCCTTCGCTCCCGGCTCACAAGGAGTGTCGGAGGAAGCGTTTGAGCTCGACCGCCTTGTTCACCGACCACTACGAGCTGACGATGCTCGAAGCCGCGCTCCTCGCCGGCGTCGCCGATCAGCGGGTGACCTTCGAGGTGTTCACCCGGTCATTGCCAAGTGGGCGTCCGTACGGCGTGTTCTGCGGCTCGGGAAGATTGATTCCCGCGCTCGAGAACTTCAGGTTCGGTAAGCCGGAGATCGATTGGTTGCGACGCGAGCGCGTCGTGAACGAATCGACGCTCGAGTGGCTCGCCGGGTACCGGTTCAGCGGTGACATTCACGCGTATGGAGAAGGTGACCTTTACTGCGCTGGGTCCCCGGTGCTGACCGTGGAGGGAACTTTCGGCGAGAGCGTGCTGCTCGAAACTCTTGTCCTGTCAGTGCTGAATCATGATTCGGCGGTCGCGGCGGCGGCGTCGTTGATCTGCAGGGCTGCCGGCGATCGTCCGGTGATCGAGATGGGAAGCCGGCGAACCGACAATGAAGCAGCCGTCGAGGCTGCACGCGCGGCCTACATAGGAGGATTCGCGTCGACCTCGAACCTCGAAGCAGGACGACGGTATGGAGTTCCGACGGCCGGGACGACGGCGCACGCGTTCGTGCAGCTGTTCCCCGATGAGAAGGCGGCCTTCGCCGCGCAAGTGAAGGCGTTCGGCAGCGAAACGACTCTTCTAGTCGACACGAACGACACCCACGAAGGGATACGGCGCGCAGTCGAAGCGGCCGGAACCGAGCTGGCGGCGATCCGCATCGACTCCGGCGACCTGGTCGAAGAAACGCGAAGGGCGCGTGAGCTTCTCGACTCGCTCGGTGCCACCGAAACGCGGATCGTCGTGACCGGGGACCTCGACGACGAACGGATCGAGGAGCTGCGGGACGCGCCGGCGGACGCATACGGGGTAGGGACCGGTGTGGTCACCGGACTCGGCAGCCCGACCGCCGGTTTCATCTACAAGCTCGTAGCCGTCGGCAACCGTCCGGTCGCCAAGCATTCACCTGGCAAGTCCACGGTCGGCGGCCGCAAGTGGGCCTGGAGAGTCCCCGGTCGAGGCGAGGAAGTGGTCAGCCTCCGGCCCGAGCCAGTGCCCGACGGGAGCCGCCCGCTCCAGCACCTTGTGATGGTCGGGGGTGTTCCGCAGCCGATGCCGGGACTGGCCGAGGTGCGCGAGCACCGCCGGCGTGCTCTCGATGAGCTGCCGGCCGGCCGGCCTCTGGTCGGCGTCGCGCCGGTCTAAGTCCGTTCCCAGAGCTTGATGCCCCCGAGGATTCCCGCGGCGTTGTCCACCAGGCTCACGTCTGCCGGCAGCTTCACAGACGTCAGGTGCACGGAGTTGCCGCCTCCGATGAACAGGTGGTCGTAGAAGGTCAGCGCTTTGACAGTCGCAATTGTCTCGACCACCCGCTTCTTCCACCGCTTGACCCCGATCTTCTTGAGGGTCGCGTTTCCGAGGACATCGTTGTAGGTGCCCGACTTCCGCAACGGGTGGTGGGCGAACTCGAGGTGCGGCAGGAGCTTGCCTTCGAAGAAGAACGCTGTGCCGACCCCGGTCCCGAGGGTCATCACCGCCTCGAAGCCTTTCCCGGCCACTACCGCCGCACCCTGGACGTCCGCATCGTTGGCGACCTTGGTGGGCTTGCCCGTGGCTTCCTCGAGGGACCCCTCGAGGTCGAACGCGTCCCAGGCCTTGACGAGTTTCGCCGCAGGTTTCCCTCCCGGGCCGTCGGGCGAGATGAAATGCGGCGCCGACAGGACATGCCCGTCACGCACCATTCCGGGGAAGCCCACCGATATCCGGTTGTAGGGCGGAAGCCCGGTGACCAGCTTCATCAACTCCTCGACGAGCCGGGTCGGCGACAGCGGATAGGGCGTCTGCGCGCGGACCCTCGTATGCTCCATTTCCCCCGAGGCCGAGAGGACGGAGGCCTTGAGTCCCGTTCCGCCTATGTCGATCGCCAGGGTGTCGAGCCCCGGAGCGGCGGCCCTCTTCCGGGCCGCAGCCGTCTTGGCCGGGGTGGCCGTCTTCGGGGCTGGGGCTGTGTTCGTCATGTCGAGAGACTATGTAGTCCCACGACAACGCGGCGCCCTGGCCTTTTCGAAACGGGGAATTGGCTCACGCGTTCGACGTTTGCGCCCGATGGGGTACAGAATGAGACTGCCGTCGAGTAACGGCACAGTGAGACTGCCGTCAGGTAACGGCACGTTCGGACGGAGGGAGGTGCGATGAGCACGAGGGACGACGCTCGCCTCACGGCTCAAGAGCGCGCCGCCCTGTCAAACCTCGAAGCCCTGGCGGCCGCGGACGACCCTCAACTGGCGGCTCGCCTCCGGGGTCCCAACCACTGGATCCCGCTCCTCCGCCTGCCCGCCATACCCGGATGGATACACAGCCTCTGGCTTGCGGCGCCGGCCGTCGTGGTGGGACTCGTTCTCACCGTGGTGGGCTTGAGCGTCGGCTTGGTGGTCGGGGTTGTTGGGGCCTGCCTCGCGGCAGCCGGTTTGTGGTCACTGGTCGCCGCTGCAGAGCGGCGTTGGGGCGGAGGCTAACCACCGCCCCCGGCGAAGGAACCGCCGAACGGGCCGCTTCCACCTCCGAATGCAGCTCCACCTGATGCGGGGCCGGCGCCTGCGGAATTCGCTCGAACCGACGTAGCAGTTACCGTCCCGTCAGAGGCCTTCGACCCCAACACGACGACCGTGTCGCCCACCTGCAGCCCGGATAACGCCGACTCCGCCGTTCGGGTCACGCTCGTCGAGGAGCCGACTTGCACTTTGATCAGGCTGCCGCTCGAGTCCGTCACATAGAGCGTGTTGCCTTGGACGCCGGTCACGACGCCGGAGGTGGCACCGGCAGCTCCGCCGCCGCTCCCGGTTCCCAACCCGCCCGAGCCACCGGGCCCGCTGGCGGACCTCGCTGCCGCGAACCTGCTTGCCAGCGCGCTCAACGGGTTCGACGACGACGTCCCGTTGTGGTGACGCTCCGCGACCGAGCCCGCCCAGAACCCGCCCGCGAGAAGAGCGAGGGCCAGTAGCCCGGCCGTAACAGCATGAAGTCTCAATCCCCTCGGCGGCGGGCCGGTCTGCCACTCGTCGTCGGTGTCCTCGGGGTGCACCGCGAGGTAACTCGTGGCCCTATCACTTATGTCCCCATCACTCATGTCGGAGCGCCTCGATCGGCCGGAGCGCAGCGGCCCGGTTCGCCGGATAGAACCCGAAGAACACCCCGACCATCACTGCCACCGCGAAGGCGAGCGCGATTGAAGATGCAGAGACCACCGGATGCACCCCGACGATCCGGAATCGAGTCCCGATCAGACCGACGCCGATGCCCACCAAACCGCCTAAGAGCGACAGGAGGACTGCCTCGGTGAGGAACTGGCCGAGTATCGCCGACCTGGGGGCTCCGATCGCCTTGCGGATGCCGATCTCCCGGGTCCGCTCGGTGACGTTGACGAGCATGATGTTCATGATCCCGATTCCTCCGACTAGAAGGCTGATGGCTGCCACCGCTCCGAGCAGGACGGTGAAGGTCTGGTTCGTCGATTGGCTCGTTGCTAGAAGCGAGCCCTCGTTGACGATCAGGAAGGGAAGGTTGGCGACACTCGTCCGGTTCGCCGAAGCGAGAATCTCTGCGGCTTCCTGCTCGGCGTTGTTGACGCTGCTGGCGCTTTTGGCCTGGACGATCAGTTCTGTGAAGTTGTTGGTGTAGCCGGTCAGCTGATCCTCGGCCGACGTGTAGGGAACGACTGCGACATTGTTCAAGTCCTGCCCGGCGCTCGACCCCTTGTTCGCCAGAACGCCGACGACG
Source organism: Acidimicrobiales bacterium (assembly GCA_036378675.1). NCBI lineage: Bacteria > Bacillati > Actinomycetota > Acidimicrobiia > Acidimicrobiales > Acidimicrobiales bacterium. Next base: position 35,463 of record DASUWA010000055.1, on the reverse strand, counting down.
ACGAACCGGGCAGAGCCGAAACTGATCTGTGCTCCGAGCGGGTTTGACCCCGGTTGGAAGAGGTTGGAGACGAGGTCCTGCCCGATGACGACCACTCGCGCGTGAGACGAGATGTCGGTGGGTGTGATCTGGCGCCCGGCCTGAACCTGATAGTCCTCCGCTGCGAACCATGCCGGGACCGTCCCCGTGACCGTCACCGAGGTCGACGCCCCGCTGTAAGCCGCCGTCTCCGAGGCGCTCACGACCGGTGAAACCGAGGCGACGTCGGGGGCTTGGTTGGGGTCCTGGAGCTTGGAGACGTCCGCGGCCGTGATGGTCGCCGGTCGGGTTTGCGTTCCTCCCGTTGCCGGGCCTCTTCCGAACCTGCCGCGGTTGATGATCGTGATGGTGTTGGTGCCGAGCGCCTTGATGCGGTTCTGCACGGCTTGAGACGAGCCGTTGCCGACCGCGACCAGGATGATTACAGCGCCGACTCCGATGAGGATCCCGAACACCGTCAGGGCAGATCGGAGTTTGTTCGCTGAAAGACCCCGGAAGGCGCCCCGGAAGTTGTCTGCCCAGTTCACTCGCCCTCCCCGATCACTTCAGCGGCCTGTCAGGACGGGGTTCGACATTGTTTCGCCCCTGCTTTCGTCATCGACTATCAAACCGTCGCGCACCCGGACGGTCCGACGGGCGTAGGCGCCGATGTCGGCTTCGTGAGTGATGATCACCACGGTTCTTCCTTGCTGGTTCAGGCGTTGGAAGATCCCCATCACTTCGGCGCTCGAATGCGTGTCGAGGTTGCCGGTCGGCTCATCCGCAAGGATCAGCGAAGGGTTGGTGACGATCGCCCGGGCAACGGCAACGCGTTGTTGCTGACCGCCCGACATCTGGCTCGGGAGATGCTCGACGCGGTCCGACATCCCGACCATGTCAAGCGCGGCCAACGCGCGGTCACGCCTCTCCTTGGCTCTGACACCCGCGTAGATCAGGGGCATCTCAACGTTGGCAAGCGCCGATGTCCTCGGAATCAGGTTGAAGCTCTGGAAGACGAACCCGATCTTCCGATTGCGGATACGGGACAGTGCCGAGTCATCAAGTCGGCGGATGTCGATCCCGTCGAGCCAGTAACGCCCCCGGGTCGGCACATCGAGGCAGCCGATGATGTTCATCATCGTCGACTTCCCCGACCCTGATGCTCCCATGACGGCGACGAACTCGCCGCTATCTACGACGAGAGTGACGCCGTTCAGGGCCCGCACCTCAGTCTCGCCCATTCGGTAGACCTTCTCGACGTTTCGGAGTGCGATGACCGCAGGAAGGGAGACTTGGGGCTCGTCCGGCATCAGCCTCCGCCCCCGATTCTCACTGCTCCGCCGCCACCGAGACCGCCGCCCCCAAGGCCGCCACCCAGGCCGCCGAAACCGCCGACCGTTCCGTTACGGGACGAGCCCGTACCCGAACCTCCGGAGCTCACCGTCGCAGTCGGGATCACGACCACGTCGCCGGCCGAAAGTCCCGACAGTATCTGCGTGCTTGTGTCGCCGACCAGCCCGACGGCCACCGGTTGGACGGTCTGCTTCCCGTTCTGAAGAACTGTCACGGTCGACGCACGGCCGGCCGTGCTTATCGCGGACGTAGGCAGCTCGAGGACGTTGCCCGCGGACGCGACTACGACGCTGACGGTCGTGGTCATCCCGGGCTTCACGGTTGTGGGCGGGTTCTGCAACGCGACCGTGACGTTGTAAGTGACGACGTTGCTCACGACCGTCGAGGTGGCGCTCACCGCGGTGACCCGTCCGGGGACGGTCGTGCTGGTCAGCGCACTGAACGTAACCGTCGCGGGCTGCCCTATAGCCACCCGGGTCGCGTCGGCTTCGGCGAAACCGGCAATGACCTGCAGTTGGGACATGTTGGTAAGCGTGAGGAACACAGACGAGGACGATCCCGAGCTGCCGCTCGACGACGATCCGGCACTCGAGGACCCCGCTCCGGACCCGGAGCCGGTTCCCGATCCTGTCCCCGACGAACCCGAGTTCGCGTTGGCGTTGGATGAGCCGCCTCCGGTAACAGTTTCGCCGACTGTTCCGTTGAGTGCAGTGATAGTTCCGGAGAAGGGCGCGGTCAGGGTCGTTTCCGAGAGTGTTTTCTGATCCTGGGCGACTACTGCTTGGGCCTGGGTGACCGCCGCTTCGTCTTGCAGAACTGCGGCCGGGTTGACGTACTGCTTTGCCTGAATCGACAGCTGTTCCTGGGTCAGCGTGTTCTGCGCCTGGGTCAGTGAGTTTTGTGCTTGGTTGACCGACTGTTGGTCGCTGCCGACGGCCGAGCAGGCTGTGGTACCGGCTGAAGCGCCCGATTTGGCGCACTGTGCCCTGTCGGACCCCAGCTGGTCCTGGGCCGCGGTGAGGTTCGACTGCGCGGTAGAGACCTGGCTTTCGGCCGCCGAGAGAGTCGCCTGATCCTGCGCCTTCTGGGGAGGTGTCTCCCCTCCGGACTGGACGAGCGCAAGGTTGTCCTGCGCCGCTTGAAGGCTGTCCTCGGCTGCGGTGAGGGAGGCCTGCGCCGGGCCGGGATCGAGCTTGGCGAGCACCTGGCCGGTGGTGACCGACTGGCCGGCTGTCACGTCGATTTCGGTGACGGTTCCTCCCGTTGAGAAGTCGACGTTCTGGGCCTGCGCCGGCGAAACGTTGCCCGTCGCCGACACCGACGCGGAAACGTCACCGAGCTGGGCCCTGACGGTTCGCGGGGCTGTGTTGGCCGAAGCCGAGCTGAACACCGACGTCACCCCCGCCACGACCAGACCGGTGAGCACCGCCGCGATCACCAGGTTCCCCACGAGAAGGCGCCGAGTACCCCTTAGTCCAATCATCACGAAGCCGCCGGCGTCGTAGTAGTCGTCGTGGACCCGCGATTGGGAAGCAACGCGGCGCAAGCCTGCTGGGCTGCCTTGAAAGTCGGGCTGTTTTGGAGCTGGCTGAACGCGCCGCGCGGCCCGCCGCCGGACGGCTCTTGACCGGAAGTCTGGCCCGGTGCGGTGGTCGGGGTCGGGATGCTCACCCCGTGTAACTGAAGGCAGTTGCGGTAGGCGGCGAAGGCCGCGCTGTTCAAACCAGCGCCGAAGTTCGGCCTCAGGGTCCGGCACGCCTGGAACGCCGCTTGGTACTCGGCAGGAATCGTCGGACGGGTGAAGCCACCCGACGGTGGGCTGGTCGGGTTCTGCGTCAATCCGCGACGCTGCGCGAATGCGCCGGCGACGCTGGAGGGAACCCCGTGGCTCTCCAGACACTGTGTGTACCGGGGGAACGTCTCCGCCCCGGCCCCCGGCACGGTGGTGGTCGACGACGATCCCGCGGCGGACGAGCTGCCTCCACCGCATGCAGCGAGTCCTATGGCGCACGAAAGTCCGACGGCCACCGGGGCCAGGATCTTTTTCGAGTTGCTTGCGGCGAGTTTTGGCACCTCGCGAGTAGACACTCGCGAGGTGAGACAGAGATCGAAATAACCTAAGGACTAGCTAAATGCGTGCTTATCACCGCACTTGTGCGGGTGTTCGCGCGCGGTTTGCGCCGCCTCTATGCTGTGCCTCAGCGAACTCTCAGGAAAACGGGGTAGAACACCTACCCGTTACCAAACCTTCTACACAGGAGAGAAGTGTGCGCGTACTGGTTCTGGGTGGCGACGGTTACCTCGGCTGGCCCACTGCATTGCACCTTTCAGCAGCGGGCCACGACGTCGGGGTGGTGGACAACTTCGTGCGCCGCCAGTACGACGACGAACTCGGCGTGGCGAGCCTCGTCCCGATCAGGAGCCTCGGCGTCCGCGTCGAGCGCTGGGCGGACCTGACGGGTCGGGTGATCGATCGGTACGACGGCGACCTTTGTGACGCCGAGTTCGTGCACCGCATGGTTCGCGACTTCGAACCCGACACGATCGTGCACTTCGCAGAGCAGCGTTCTGCGCCGTATTCGATGATCGATCAGGGCCACGCCGTCTACACCCAGACCAACAATGTCGTCGGCACCCTGAATGTTCTTTACGCGATCGCCGAGAGCGACCGCGACATCCATCTGGTCAAGCTCGGCACGATGGGTGAGTACGGCACCCCGAACATCGACATAGAAGAGGGTTGGCTGACCCTGACCCACCGGGGACGGACTGACACCGTTCTGTTCCCCAAACGCCCCGGTTCCTTCTACCACCTGTCCAAGGTGCACGACAGCCACAACATCGAGTTCGCCTGCCGGGTTTGGGGACTCAGGGCCACCGATCTCAACCAGGGTGTCGTCTACGGCCAGAGGACCGAAGAGACGGCGCTTGACCCTGCACTCGAGACGCGATTCGACTACGACCACGTATTCGGAACGGTCCTCAACCGGTTCGTCATCCAGGCGGTTCTCGGCCATCCGCTGACCGTCTACGGCTCCGGCGGTCAGACGCGGGGCATTATCAACCTGGTTGACACCGTCGAGTGCATCCGCCTCGCTACCGAGAACCCGGCCAATTCCGGTGAGTTCCGTGTGTTCAACCAGTTCACCGAGCAGCTATCGGTGCGCGATATCGCCGAGACCGTCGCTCGCGCCTATCCGGGACGCTGCACGATCGAGGAGGTCGAGAACCCGCGAGTCGAGCTGGAGTCTCACTACTACCGCGCGGCTCACACCAAGCTTCTCGACCTCGGGCTGGTTCCTCACCTTCTGAGTGAGACACTCATCGACTCGATGTTTTCGATAGTCGAGCGGCACAAGGATCGGGTGAACATCGAAGCCATCCGGCCGACCGTCAAGTGGCGAACGACCGCCAGCGAGCTCGCCGGCACTGCCTGAGGCCCACCTGCCAGCGGCGCTGACGACTCTCGACGAAACCGCGGCCGGCCGCCGCCAAACCGGTCGCGACGAAGTCCGCGACGCTGCTGCGAACTGGTGGAAGCGACGTTGGTTGCTCGTCGGCGGGCCGATGCTGCTCGGACTCATACACGTTGCGCTGGTCGCGCCGCACTACTTCGTCGGATCGTTCGACGACGACTCGAGCTACATCCTCACTGCGAGAGCGCTGCTGCACGGTCAGGGGCTGACCGGTCACCTCGTCAACGGGTCGGTCGTGGTCGGCGCCTACCCGCCGGGATACCCTGCGCTGCTCGCCCCGCTCGTTTGGATCTGGGGACACAGCTTCGCGCCGCTGCGTCTCCTCTCGGTCGCTTCTTACGCGGGGGTCTTCCCGCTGACATGGACGTACCTGCGCCGCCGTGACGTGTCGCCCGGGGTGATCGGTATGGCCCTGCTCGCGCTCGCTCTCAGCCCGCCGTTCGCGACGTTCGGGAGCATGGTGATGGCCGAAGCGCCGTTCCTGATCGTGTTCCTCGTCTTTCTTCTCCTCGTGGACAGGTGGGACCACCAGGAAAAAGACTTCACCCCGACGGCCGTCGCCGTTTTCCTCGCCGGTGCGGCCCTGGTCTGGTTGAAAGAGGCGGCGGTCGGCATCCTCGCCGGCCTGATCGTCTGGGAGTTATGGTCCCGCCGGCGCAAGCCGGGCTGGAGCAGCCTGCTACGGGGAGGCGGCATCATCGGGGCGACGGTCGCACTGCTTCTTCCTGTGGTCGTCGCGCGCGTGATGGCTGGCGTCCCGATCGCAGGTACCCGTTACTCACAGGAACTTGGTGGCTACTACCAGGGCGGGTTGGCGAATCGTTTGCTCCATGTGCTCCCTCACGGCGTGTGGCAGATCTTCTCTACTGCTGCGGCGGTGACGTTGGTTCCGTATCTGAGCCCGCTGCCCACGAGCGGTCACATTCCAGACGTTTGGAAGGTGTTCTCGTGGCACGTGATTGTCTTCGTGATCGTGGGTGCGGTCGTCTGGTTTCGGCGCCACCGCGACGCAGCGATCGCGATCGTTCCGATCTACCTGGCCGAGACCCTGCTTTGGCCGTATGTGAATGAGCGGCGGGTGATGCTGGTCCTGCCGCTGATCGCGGTGTGGTACGTGATGGGAGCTCTTGCTGTCTGGCACGCCCTGCGGACCCGTATCGAGGCTCGCAGGGCGGAGTGGCTCGGCAGGGCGCGAGCGGCTTCGGTGACTCTGGCGGTTGCCGCGGTCGGGGTTCCGCTGGTTGTGCAGTTGCCCCGTGACTACCTGTTCAACCTCGGCCAGTCGAGCTCGCATTTCGGCGGGTCGAGGTACATGGCGGTCCTTTCTGCAGAACGCCCGGCGTCCACGGTTGTCGAGACCGATTACCTCTACTCCACCGCGCTGTTCAGCGGCCATCTCACCGCGCGCTCGGCATTCGATGCCACGTCGAGCATTTGTTACACCCCTTCGATCCAGCAGGCGGTCGCCAAGGACCAGGCGGGCTTCCTCCTGCTCGGTGATGTTAACAAGCCCGGGATCATGGACAACCCGTGCCTGCTCGGAGTTGCCGACAGCTCGCCGTGGTCGGTGCGTTTGTTGCATACATCCCGAGACGATGCCTCCGTGTATGAGCTGATCGGCCCCGGTACCGCCCATCCGTCCGACGTCGATCTCGGCGCCGCGATAACTCCGTTGCAGTCGACGTCGGGCGGTACGACAGCGGTCACCCTGGAATGGAAGACTCCTTCGGTGGTCAGTCAGGTCAGCGTGGGTGAGGCCGCTCTCTCCGCGGGGCACACCAGATCCGTGACCCTCGAGATCCGAACGGGCACCGGTGGATGGGTCCCGGTGGCGCGCGCCAACAGCGGCGTCGGCGACGGTCGAGGTTTCGCGCCGATCCTGGTGGCCAGCCTGCCGGACGGGACGGTAGCGACGGGGCTGCGGGCCGTCGTAGCCGGCACGGGTCCCGCCGCGGTCGTGGACCTGCACGCTTTGGGAACGTCCGCCGGAGCAGGCGGATGAGAAGCCGATGGACCGCGATCGTGGGCCGGTGGCCGCTGGTGCGCCGGGTTGCCGGCTACAGCGCCGGCTCCGCGATAGCGACGGTGACCAGTGAGCTTGCGTTTCTCGGGACGCTTGGCTGGCTGCACGGAGGCACGACGTGGGCTTCCGCGGCGGGATTCGTCGGCGGGGCCGTACCCAACTACATACTGAACCGGCGTTGGGTGTGGTCGGAGCGGCGCGGGCATGAGCGGACCACCGAGGTCGTTCTCTACATGGCGGTCGCTTTGTCGAGCTTTGCAGCATCCGCGGTGGCCACTCACTGGGCACAGCAAGGAGCGCGAAGTCTGACCGGCGACCACGGCTGGACGGTCTTGCTCACCGGGCTCGCGTTTCTCGGCGTATCCGGGGTGTTCTTTGTTCTGAAGTTCGTTCTCTACGAGTGGCTGGTGTTCATCCCCGACCGGTCGTCGAAGCCCGCGCGCTCGCTCTCTGAGCCCACCAGGTCGTGACGACGACCCGCCCGAACCGCAGTCCGTAGACAAGGTTTCCCCCCTTCTTGGACGTCCCCGCACTGCGTTTGTACATGGTCGCCGGCGCCTCGATCACCTTGAATCCGTGGGCTATGGCACCGATCAAGAGCTCTGATGTCTGGTACTGGGTCTGTCGCAGGGGCACCCGATCGGTTACCTGGGCACGGAATGCACGCAGGCCGTTGGCGGGATCGGTTATACGCACGCCAGTCAACATGCTGACCAACGCGCCGTAGAGGATGACCCCGGCCTTTCGGACGGGGTCGGTCGTCTCTGTTCGGCCGAGTCGCCGCGACCCGTTCACGAAGTCGGCATCTCCCGAAACGATCGGCTCGACCAAACGCGGAAGCTCGCGCGGATCGAACTGTCCGTCGGCGTCCGCGGTGCAGATGATCCGAGACCCTCGCTCCCTGGCGAGGCGGTAGCCAAGGCGGAACGCCTGCCCCTGGCCGAGGTTGACGGGAAGGCTGCATACGAGCGCTCCGGCGCGGCGGGCGATGTCGCCGGTCCCGTCGGTGGATCCGTCGTCGACGAGGATCGTCTCGGTCTTGAGGCCGCAGATCGATTCCGGCACCGACTCGATGACGTCGGCGACAGTCTCGGCCTCATTGAGCGCGGGGATGACAACCGCGATCGGCGCGCCGGGACGATGGTGGTATTCCTCGACGAAGTCACTCGCCGCTCGATCCGCGAGGGCAGCTGCGCCGGGAACCTCCCGGACAGCTCCCTGGGCTCTCTCGGAGTTCGCCACCGTCAGGATGTCACGGGTCAGCGGATGACGTTAGTGCCGACGTAGGGCACAAGCGTTTCGGGGACGACGACGGTCCCGTCCGGCTGCTGGCCATGCTCGACGATCGCCGCCCACACCCGAGGAGTCGCCAGGCCCGAACCGTTCAACGAGTGGACGAACTCGACCGAACCGCCCTCCCTTCGAAAACGGATCTGGCCACGCCGGGCTTGAAAATCGGTCACCAGGCTCACTGACGACACCTCGAGCCACTTGTCGACGCCCGGCGAGTAGACCTCGAGGTCGTAGACCTTGGCGGCCGAGAAGGTCAGGTCGCCGGCGCAGAGTTCGACGACCCGATAGGGGAGGCCGAGCACCTGCAAGGCCTTCTCCGCGTCGGCAACCAGTGATTCGAACTCGCGGTTGCCTTCCTCCGGCCTGCACAGCTTGACCAGCTCGACTTTGTGGAACTCATGAACCCTCTGGAGCCCCCGGGTGTCCTTGCCTGCGGCGCCGGCCTCCCGGCGCCAGCACACGGTGTACGCCATGTACCGCTTGGGGAGCTCGGCTTCGGCAAGGATCTCGCCCTGGTCCATCCCCATCAACGACACCTCGCCGGTGGGAATCAGCCACAGTTCGTCGTCACGGACCCGGTAGGCCTGGGTATCGAACTTGGTCAGGTGTCCGGTCTTCGTGATCACCTCGGTGCGAACGAGGTGTGGCGGGACGATTTCCTCGTAGGCGTCACGGTGGAGGTCCAGGGCGAGGTCAACCAGCCCGCGCAATAGCCTCGCCCCTTCGCGACGAAGCAGCGAAAACATCGCCCCGCTCAGCTTCGCCGCACGCTCCCCGTCGAATATCCCAAGCCGTTCACCGACCTCCCAGTGCGGCAGCCACTCCCTGCCCTCATAGTCGGATGGGTCGTAACCATGTGTCCGCAGGATTCTGTTGCTCTCCTCGCCCGACCCGTCAGGCACGTCGTCGGCCGGCAGGTTCGGAATGCGGGAGACGGTGTCGTCCAGCTCGTCTTCGATCGCGCGAAGCTCGGCGTCGAGTTTCTCGAGGTCCGTCTTCGAGGCGGCGAGCCGGCTTCGCAGCTCGTCGGCCTCCGCGCTCCGGCCCTCTCTCATCAAGGCGCCGACCTCTTTTGACGCAGCGTTGCTCTCCGCCCTGGCCTCGTCGACCCTGCGGATCTGCTCCCTGCGCCGCTCGGCGAGGTTGCGTGCGGAGCTGACCAGGGACGGGTCGACCCCTTTGCGCGAAAGCCTTCTTGCGGTCTCGTCGAAGTCGTCGATCAGTAGCCGGGTGTCGATCATGCGTCCCGGCAGCCTATCTATCGCCAATCTTCCGTCTGACGAGGCACAATGGCCTCCGTGCCGCCATGCCACCAGTGCGGGATGGAAAATCCCGAGGGCTTCCGGTTCTGCGGTCAGTGCGGCGCGATGCTGGAGCCCGCCGGTTGCCCGGTGTGCGGCGCCTCTCACACGCCTGATCAGAAGTTCTGCGGCCAGTGCGGGGCCGTTCTGCAGGAAGTCAACGCTGGTGCTGCGGTGACGGACCCGGTCCCCGAGCGGAAGCTCGCCACCGTCCTGTTCGCCGACGTGGTCGGGTTCACGTCTCTCGCAGAGCGAACCGACCCGGAGGTCGTCGCCCGGATGGTGGACGCGGCGTTCACGGAGCTCGGGCAGGTCGTCTCCGAGCACGGCGGCACGATCGACAAGTACATGGGCGACTCCCTCATGGCGGTGTTCGGCGTGCCCACGGCACACGACGATGATGCCGAGCGAGCCGTCGCCGCCGCTCTCGCGATGCGACATATCGGCGGCGATCTGGTCTTCTCGATCGGAGTCAACTCGGGAGAGGTGATGGTGACCCCGCTCGTCCGGTCCGCCGGGACGACTGTCATAGGCGACACCGTCAACGTCGCAGCCCGGCTGGAAAAAGCGGCCGGGCCAGGAGAGGTGCTCTGCGGGCCTCTGACCGTCGAGTTGGTAGGCGGAAGAGCAGTGTTCAGACCCAAACAGCCGCTGCTTCTGAAAGGCAAGAGCCAACCGTTGCACGTCTGGGAGGCCGTTTCGATCGGGCCGCTGAGCGGTGCGACGACGACGCCTGACGTCCCGCTCATCGGGCGCGACGACGAGCTCGCATATCTCCTCGCCCAGTGGCAGCGCGTGGTGCGCGACTCTCGCTACCAGATGGCTCTTGTTTGCGGCGATGCCGGGCTGGGCAAGAGCCGCCTGGTCGACGAGTTGGCGAACGCAGCCGCCCGAGACGGGCAAGTGGTTCGAACCAGCTATCCGGCCTACGGCCCGGTGGGCGGGGTCCGGCTGGCCCGTGACCTTCTCAACCAGCTCGGTCCTGCCGACGACACGGAGGTGACCGCCCGGGTGCGCTCACTGGCGGGTCCGGTGGACGTGTCTCTTCGATCGATGGATCCCGCCGGCCTCCAGAAAGAGCAGCTTTGGGCGCTTGGCAGGCTTCTCGAGGAAAAAGGCTCGGCCGGTCCGCTGCTCCTGATCGTCGACGACTTCCACCACGCGACAGAGACGACTCTGCAGATCGTCGGCGAGATCCCCAACCGCCTGGCCGGCGTGCCGATCTTCCTGGTGCTGGTGGGGAGGACTGATCCGGGAGAATGGCTCGCCCGGTTTCCGGCGGCGACCAAGGTCCAAGTCCCACCGCTCGGCCGGGGCGACTCGGCCTGCCTCGCCGCCGAGCTCGTCGGCGAGAAGCCCTTGTCGGAGGAGGCGGCGGACTGGCTGATCGGCCGCTCCGGGGGGAACCCGCTGTACTTGCGAGAGCTGGTCCGAGTGGCCCGCGAGACAGGTTCGCTAGTCGACGCCGGTGACCACTATCGCCTTGGCGCGGCCCCGGTGCCGGTCACACTTCACGCGCTGCTCGCCGCCCGCCTCGACGCAGCCGGACAGGCCCAGAAACAGGCCTTCCAGCACCTCGCGGTCATCGGCCATGGAGCTTCCGAGGCGCAGCTTTCTGCCCTCGGGGGTACTGCATGCACCAACGCGCTGCGGGGCTTGCTCGATCTGGGTCTGATCAGGCTCGAACCCGACGGGTCTTACTCGGCGGCCGATCCTCTGCTGAGCGAAGTGGCTTACGAGTCGCTGCCCCGAACCACCCGCGGTGATCTTCACAAACTGGCGGCGGAGACCGCTTCCCGGCCGGAGGACAGGGGCAGGCACCTGGAGGCAGCGGCTCGCTACCTCGAGGACGATGAGGCTGTTGCCGCCGAAGCCGCCGAGGCGTTGGTCCGGGTCGGGTTGGAGTTCCGGGAGTCAGCCCGCTTCCCCGAGGCCCGCCGGCTGCTCGAACGCGCCGTGTCCTTGGGGTGGCGCGAGGCCGCCGCTCTACTGACCCTGGCCGACGTTCAGTCGCTTGACGGTGACAGCGACGCTGCAATGCAAACGCTGGCGCTGATCGGGGACGACCCGACCGATCCGTTGGTAGGCATTGAACGCGACCACGCGATGGGCCGGGTCGAGATGTTCACCAACTCGGCGGAGGCCCGACCGCGGTTGCATGATGTGGCGGACCGCTGGCGGCAAGCCGGCGATCCCCTCAAACAAGCGTGGGCGCTGGCAAACGCGGGTGTCGCCGCTTTCAACCTCAGCCAGATGGAGGAGGCATCCAGCGACCTCGAAGGCGCCCTGCAGATATTCGAAGGGCTGGGCGACCAGGGCGGCGAGTCAGCCACGACATCGTTCCTGAGCCTGGTGAGGCCCACCGACCCGCGGGTCGGGACGTGGCTGGCCAACGCGCTCAGCTTCGCGGAAGTCACCGGCGATCGGATGCGCCAGATGAGCGCGCTGATTCCTCTGGCATGGCACCACGGGCTGAGGGCGATCTGGGGGCCGGCTGCCGAAACGGCCGACGCCGAGAACTTCGCCGCCCGGCTCGCTGCCGTCGCCGAGGAGTTGGGTCAGAACGAATCGGCGATTCATGGGCACTCCCTACTGTCGATCCTCGCCAGATCCAGCGGCCGCCTCGAGGAGGCGGTGAGACATGCCGAGTCGGTCAACAAGCTCGTCGATCGGCTCGGCGGAAGGGACCCGTGGCTCCCCTGGGCAGTCGGATTCTCGGTGACCGTGGCGAGAGGCGCGGCCTCGGCGGCTGCTCCGTTTCCTCCCGCCGATTACACCAACCCGGTGGGTGCAGTGGCGGCGGAGGTCATCCAAGCCGAGCTCGCCTTCTGCGGCCGGGTCGAGGAAGCCCTCGGCCACTGCGCCACCGGCCTGCTCGAGCGGGGGCCGGTCGCCGACACGTCCGGCGTCCTCAGGGCGCTGATGCTCTTGCTGACCGGGCGGCACTCCGAGGCACTTCAGCCCGCCGAGCGAGCCGAAGCAGTCGCTGCGCAGATGGGCGCAAAGCCGGTGTTGGTCATGGCCAAGGCGATCCAAGCAGAAGTCAAAGCGGACCCTTCACTTTTGCCACCGATTCCAGAAGATCCCGTCTCTGCGTCGGGCGCTGTCATCCTGCGAGCGCATGCCGTGCTCGGCGACATGGACGCGGCGTCCGAGCTTCGCCGGGTCGTGGCCCTCCTCGTAGCGCCGGGACTTCTCGCCGGCGTGCCGTCCGGCTAAAGGACCGGCGGTCTCGGGACCCGCCCATCGAGGTCGGTGAACCCGTAATGATCGGCGAGATCGGCGACGTAAAGTGCCTGACCTGACCACCTCTCCCTTTTGGCGTCCGCAGCAAGCGCGACGACAGCCCGACCGGCGAATCGAGGCGTCTCGGCTCCGGCAAGGTCGAATTCGCCCTCACCGGGGAGGCTGAGGATCCGCCTCCCGTCGGGCCCGGCTGGGACCATCTGCAGCAACTCGGTGTTGACGATTCCGGGCCATATAGAGACCACTGCGACACGTCGACCATCGAGCTCATGGGACATGTCCTTGGTCATCCGGTCGACAGCTGCCTTCCCAACCCCGTAAACGGTGTTGTGCATGTAATGAACCGACCCGGGGGATGACACGTTGGCGATGAGGCCGCCGTCGCTTTCAAGAAGCATCGGGGCCGCCAGCACCGACGCGACGTAATGGGAGCGCACCCCGATGATGAACGTTTCGTCCCATGCGCGAGCGGGGACCTCCCAGAACGGTTTCCCCAGCCACCGTGCCGCCGCAGGAGAGTTGTAGACGTTGTTGACCAGCACGTCGAGCCGGCCGGTCTCGGTTGAGACCTGATCGAACAGTGCAGCGACGGCCGCGTCGTCGCTGTGATCGCAGACCACCGCGACACCCGTTCCACCGAGCCGGTTGACCTCGTCCGCCGTTTCGCTCACTGTGCCCGGCAGTCGACCAGCCTCGGACGTCCTCCCGGTGACATACACCGTCGCACCGGCCGCACCGAGCTCGAGGGCGATGCCCTTGCCGATTCCCCTGCTGGCGCCGGTCACAACCGCGACACGGTCGGCCAGGGGGTGGTCATCAATAGTTCCCATTGGATAAGACTTGCACCAACCGGCGCTCGGTGTCTCCTGGTACCGTTTCGCGGGTGCCAAGCCCAACCCACCGGCAGGTTCGCACGAACGGCATCACCCTTCACGTCGCGGAGCAAGGGGAAGGTCCTCCCGTCGTGTTCTGCCATGGTTTCCCGCACGTCTGGTACGTGTGGCACCACCAGCTCCCGGTGGTCGCCCAGCTGGGATACAGGGCCGTTGCGCCCGACATGCGAGGATACGGACGAAGCGACGCCCCGACGGGAGTTGCCTCCTACACCAACGAGAAGGCGGCCCTTGATCTGATCGGCCTTCTCGACGACATGGACGAGGGCGAGGCGGTCTTCGTAGGTCTGGATTTCGGTGCAGCGTTGGTCTGGGAACTCTGCCTTCGCCATCCCGACCGGGTGCGCGCCGCGGTCGTCTTCAACAATCCCTTTGTCGGGCGCGGCAAGCGTCGGCCCAGCGAACTATGGGCGCGTATCGCAGAGAAACACTTCCTCCATCTGCACTACTTCCAAGAGCTGGGGCCGGCTGACTCCGAACTCAACGAGCGGCCTCGAGACTTCCTCTCCAGCATTTACTACGCGTTGAGCGGCGACTATCACTACCTTGACATCTGGTCCCACCCGACCAGCGGCAACGGATACTTGGACGTCCTCCCCAAGGGGCCTCCCCTTCCCTGGCGCTGGATGGCCCAGGACGAGTTCGACGTCTTCGCCGAGGAGTTCACCAGAACCGGCTTCACGGGCGGCTTGAACTGGTACCGGGCGCTAGACCTCAACTGGGAGCTGACCGAGCCGTTCAACGACGCGAACGTTGAAGTCCCGGTGTTCTTCCTGTACGGCGAGCGAGACTGCGATATGGAGGGCTTCAGCGGTTCGGATCCGATCGGGACCATGAAATCGCGCGTGCCCGATCTTCGCGAGGTCGCCATGGTGCCCGGCGCCGGGCATCTGGTTCAGATGGAGAAGCCGGACGATGTCAACCGGCTTCTCACCCGGTTTCTGGGCTCCATCCATTCCTAATTCCAACGGCTACCAGGCGCTGATTTCGAACTTGAACTCTAGGTGCTTTTCGAGGGTGACAAGCGTGCCGCGGTCGGTGTGTGATTGCAGGTCAACGTGATCCATAACCGCGCGCACGATCGCCAGACCACGCCCGCGTTCGAAGTCGGTCTCGGGACCGCTGTCCGCGAGCGCGATGGCGTCGAACCCTAACCCGCTGTCGACCACCCGAATCTCGCAATCGTGACCCTTGACGAATATCTCGACGTCGTACGAGTCCCCCACCTCGGCGTGATCGATCACGTTCGTGCAGACTTCCGACAGGGCGATCTCCATGTCGTCGACGATTTCGTCCAACACGCCCAACTCCAAAAGCGATCGAGATGCGAGGTGCCGCGCCAGCGGGACACTCTCGCGCTCGCGAGGAAGCTCGAGCGACAGCGACATCTTTAGACCCGTCCGGTTTGCCCCTACCCACTTGGGGTCACTGTTGGTGCGAAGCGTCCGGCCCAAGCCTGATCCCCCTTAGCGGTCGTCCCCACGATCTGTTGACACGAGGGCCGAGATCCGCTGGTGGCTTACTCCAAAGCGGCGGCCGACCTGCCGAGTGGTAAGCCCCTCGTTCAAGAGCCCTCGCGCGGCCAAGCGGCGTGTCTTCGACGACCCGGACCGGAGGCGTTGGGCGCCCCGCCCGAGCAACTCGATCACCGAACTCACGGTTCCCCTTTCGGTGATCGTCGCCCACGGAACGTCGCGTTCGCGCTGGTCGGCTATCCGGCGGGCAAGAGACGCGACTCTCCGCTGCTCCCGTGCGGTGGCGTCGGCGGAGGCCGCCACTTCTCGCATCGCCGAGGCATCGCGCTTACCCATCTCGGCTCCCGATGGTCATACCACGGCTATACCCGGCACTTTGCCATTGCCAACCGAGGGGTTTTGTTTATTCAGTACCTGGGTAATCCTGGTGGGTAGCCGACCACGACGGCTTCGTACGCAAGCTGCCCGGGGGGAAGCGTGATGCTGATGCGAGCATCATCGCGAAGAAGCTTGGGGTCGAACACCCCGACCTGAACCTGTAAGCGGTGGTGCAGTTGCCACGCGTGACCCGATGTTTGATCACCCGGCCGAAAATCCAGGGTGGGAGCGAAACCGAGTCGGTCGAGAGCCGATTCGTACCAGCTGTAAAGCGCTGCCGGCGTGGTCGATGCGGTCAGGATCGCCCCGGTGAAGGCCGGATTGGGCTCCTCACCGGGGTGGGTCGGACTCTGGTCCATGCCTACGATCTTCTCTAGCTTCGAATGTGGAAATCGAAGCGCAGCCTCCGGCAGGCGCATGAGCTCCGAACGGGTCACGGGACGGTCGACCGGAAGGCCTGATACATCGGTGACCCCTGCCGACCGCCCGGCTCCGCCGATTCTGCCTCCGCACCCGGCAGCAGCAGATGAAGCAGCAGCAGATGAAATTGCAACCGAACAAATCGTCGCTGCGAGCCGGAGCGACGTCAGTCAGCGCTCCGCAGGGTCGGGACCAGCGCGATCGCGCTGGAAGCCGACAGCAACAAGAATCCGGCGAGCTCGACGGAGAGCGACGGCGTCGCCCACGGCACATCCAGACCGTCGTGGATTCCCACGAATCCGACGGTCGCGCTGAGCAGCAGTCCGACGGCGCTCGCCGCCATGAAACCTGCGCCGACGACCACTAGGGCCGTTTGCCTGCCGAGGGCGAGGATCGGACCGAGCAGGAAGCCGGTGATGGCTTGGGCCAAGAAGAGCGGACCGAGCCGGTGAACATGCCTGTAGCCCGACAGCCAAAGATGCAGATGTATGGCTGCTGTGGTGATGATCAAGGCAGCTCCGGACAGGACGGCGGCCGTCCCGAGCCACTTCACCCACTTGGGCGTTGCCCCGCCAAACCCTCGACCGAGGAGGGCGTCGACGAGTCGGCCCACGAATCCGGCTGCGTCGTGCTTGCCTCTCAAAGTGACACCGGTAGTCACGGTTCTACACGTCTGGTCACGTGTCGCATCCATCGCCGTCGCTCGGCCCACCGTTGTTGTCCGAGTCGTGGTCCCCGCCGTTGTGCTGCGGAATGGTGCAAGGCGTGGTCGACCCAGGAGTCGACCCCGGCGAAACCGTGGCGTTGGGTGTCGTCGGACCAGAAGGCGTGTTCGTCGCACCCGAGCTGCCGCATCCGGCGAACGCCACGCCGACTGCCAGCACGAGCGTTGCGAGCAGCGGACGGAATCGTTTCATCGAGCGAACTCCCTAGTGGTTCTTTTCCGAAGCGGGACGCTAGCCGAGACCGAACTCGGAGCCGTGAACGTTCACTTGTCACGTCCTGCAATACGTATCTAACGGTTCAGCGGTTTGCCGAGCTGCCATATTCCCAGGTGGACCGGCATTCTCTGATAGTCAGGCGCGAAACGCGTGCGCTTGCGCAAACTGTCCAGCCGGAAGCGGACGACCGAGCAGGAATCCCTGTCCGAAACGGCATCCGGTTTCCGTGGCGACTTCGAGTTCCGGTTCGGATTCAATCCGCTCTGCTACCGCAATTATCTCGAGCTCGGAGCACAACGAGGCCATGCTCCGCATGAGCGCTCTCGCAGTACGGTCACCACGCGCGGACTGCGTCACGAAGCTCCCGTCGATTTTGAGCACGTCCACAGGGAAAGTGGCGAGACGTGACATGGACGAGTAGCCGGTTCCAAAATCATCCAGGGCGATCCTCACCCCGAGGTCGCGCAGAGCGTGAAGGTGCTCGAGCACCCGAGTTCCGTCTTCCATCAGAACCGTCTCGGTGATCTCGAGCACGAGAGTAAACGGCACCAGAGCGGAACGAGTCAGGAGCGACGCGATGAAATCGACGAATCCCGGATTCGTGAGCTGCTGGCCGGAAACGTTGACCGAAATCGAGCGCGGCGTCGGTGCGTCCGATCCCCAACCCCACTTGGCGACTTGAGTCACAGCTTCGCCCAGGACCCATCGCCCGATCCCAGCAATCTGGCCCGTGCGCTCAGCAATCGGGATGAACTCGTCCGGCGGGATCAATCCATGAAGAGGATGCTGCCAGCGAGCCAGCGCTTCGGCCCCGACGATCCGCTGCTGATGGAGATCCACGATCGGCTGGTAGTGCAGGACCAACTCCCCGCGAGCGACGGCGGAATCCAGGTCTTTGCCGAGTTGCTCTCGTCGGGCGGCGTCACGAAGCATTCGCTCCTGAAACGCCGCAACCCTCCCGGATGCTCCACCCCTTGCTTCCGCCGTAGCCAATTCAGCGTTTCGCATCACGTCTTCGGGAAACTCCACCGTCCCGTCCTGCCCGGAGGCGGCAACACCGATGGCGACGCGCATGACATATTCACGGCTTCCAAACTTGATCGGAAGTGAGAACCGTGCGCCGATGTCGGCGGCTATGGTCATCGCCTCTCGGGTATCCCGAACGTTGTGGAGCAACAACACGAAACGGGCGTGAGCTACGCGGAACAGACCCGCGGAGTTGGGGATGCTCCTGACGATCCGAACGGCAATCGCCCGTAACACCTCGCGTGTGCCACGTTCGCCGAGTACTTCGCTGAGTTCATCTAGGCCGCCGACATCGATTTGAACCACAGCCACCCGCGGCCCGCCGTCGTTGACAGTAAGCGCGGTGACGAGTGCACTTGCCACCGCTGATCGGTCCGAATGAGAGATGACCTCGTCGGGATCCAGTGATCTTCTCCCTAAGACTTCCAGGACGCCTTCGACCGAACGAACTCGATCAGCTCAGACTGAGAACCAACACCGAGCTTTTGATATATCCCGGAAAGGTGATTCCGTACGGTCGAGCGGCTCACGTAGAGATCGGCCGCTATCCTCCCCACTCGCTGGCCGCTCAATATCCGAATCAGCACCTCGCTCTGGCGTGGGGTCAGATGGGCCATGTCCGCCAGCCGGCGAACTTCACTGATCTCGGCGCCTCTTCTCTCAACCTCGGCCGCGATGCGGGCCACGTCCACCTCGAGGCGGTCGATGCGCGCCACAAGATCTTCAAGACTGCTGGGCGTCGGGCTAGTTTTCTCCTCGACTTCGGCCAATACCTCACTCCACCGCTAGACCGGTCAAGTCCTCGGTTTGAGTGGGGCATTATCACCTACGTCACCGGTCGATGCTTCCCGCGCCCGCGTAAAAAGACACATCGTCTAGTCACCGCGCGGGTACATGGTCATTTCGCCTACGCGCCTCGTTCAGAAGGCGACTTTGGCTACGCGGCCGCGTAGCTTCAGTTTCGTCGAACAGTTTTCATTCGTCGCTCGCCGACGAGCCTTGCCAAGTCCACACGAGAGTTGATCCCGAGCTTTCTGAAGATGGCTCTCAAGTGGAAGTCGACTGTGAACCGGGACATGAACAGTTGATCCGCTGTCTGGCGATTTGTGAAACCTTGGGCGACGAAGTCGGCGATGTTTCGCTCGGTGCTGGTTAGCTCGGCCCATCGTCTCTCGATCGCCGGCATCGCGTCCGCCAACCTCGACTCGAGTTGGCGCGCCGCTTGCCTTGCCAGCGGGAGCATCAGTTCGCTGGCGTCCTCAGCGAACGACGTCAAGTCGACGACCCCGAGCACCTGCCCGCTCGACGGCTCGCGTATCGGCGCCGCAGCGCATGCCATCCCGACGAGGGCTTCCGCAAAGTGCTCCTCACCATCCACGACCGATGTCGCCCCTTCAGCGAGAGCCGTGCCGATGGCGTTCGTGCCGATTTGATCCTCGGCGTACACGAAGCCAGGGGCCAAGTAGATCCGGTCGAGACGGTCGCGCAACGAACGGTCCGACACGTACCGATCCCTGACGTGGCCCTTGGCGTCGGTCATCAAGACGCTGACTTTCGCCGTTGCCAGGTCGTCTGCCACACGTTCGAGCACCGGCCGGGCTGCTCTTTGGAGTTGGCTGTCTTCTTCAGCGCCATCTTCGTAGGGCACGTCGAACTGGCGGGGAACGAGGCCGGCGTCTGCAGAGCGCCGCCAGGATTCAGAAATCGATCGCCTCACCTGGCTGGATGGCTCGGCACCGCCGATCAAGGAGGCCAGAGCGTCACGCGGGGTGCTCACCGAGCCTCCTCTCTGACAGTTTCCCTCTAAAACGTCAATCGAACGTTGCCAAGGTAGATCCAAACCGGTTCTTACCGGCTGTGCTCCCTGGCACCCCGGAAGTGTCAGAGCCCGGTGCTCCCGGGTGCCCTCGGCAGGATTCGAACCTGCGCACCCGGCTCCGGAGGCCGGTGCTCTATCCCCTGAGCTACGAGGGCGCTGGCGGCGAGCGGGAATCCGCGCCGGGAGGGACGAGCATAGCCCTCGGGCGGGGCTGTCCTACCATGAGAGGATGCCGAAGGGCACCGTCCTGGTAGTCGACGACGATCCAGTCATAATCAACCTGCTGCAGGTCAACTTCGAGATCGAGGGCTATGACGTGCTGACCGCGCTCGGCGGCGAAGCGGGTCTGGCCCAGGCGAAGGCGAACCGGCCGGACGCGATCGTCCTCGACGTGATGATGCCCGGCATCGACGGGATCGAGGTTGCTCGGCGCTTGCGCCAGGATCGCGACACGGCATCTATTCCCATCGTTTTGCTGTCCGCCAAGGCCCAGGCCGCGGATATCCAGGCCGGGCTGCAGGTCGCGGATGAGTACGTCACCAAGCCGTTCGAGCCCCTGGAGTTGCTAGAACGCGTCGGCGGCCTCGTCGCGCGATCCTCCGCCGCCGACCGGCCAGCCGACTGACGTTGCTCCCCGATCCCGAGACTGAGGCCGCGCCGGGGATCGAACACCCCCACGGCCCACCGGCCGACGCGCCGGTCCCGCTCGCGCTCCTTCCGGATGGAGCGTCTGTCGACGGCACCGGTGCCCTTTCGATCGGCGGGGTCTCAGTTGTGGAACTTGCCCGAGAGTTCGGGACCCCGGTGTTCTTGTACGACGAGGACCACCTCCGAAGGAGGTGCAATGAGGCAGTCGCGGCGTGGGGCGACGGCGTCGCCTACGCATCGAAGGCGTTTCTGTGCCGGGCGATGGCGAGCCTCGCTTACGAGGAGGGCATGTGCATCGACGTGTCCACCGGAGGCGAAATGCACGTGGGGTTGAATGCGGGAGTCCCTGCCGAGCGTCTTGTTCTTCATGGCAACAACAAGTCGGAGACAGAAATTGGCACTGCCGTTCGCGCCGGAGTCGGACGGATCGTTGTCGACTCGTTCGACGAAATCGACCGGCTGGAGCGGATCGCCGGCGATCTCGGAAAGCGGCCCAGGGCGCTCGTCCGCGTAACCCCCGGGATCGAGGCTCACACCCACGAGTTCGTCATGACCGGGCAAGAGGATTCGAAGTTCGGCTTCGGGCTTTCATCAGGCGACGCGGCCGGGGCGGTGGCGAGGCTTCGCAAGCCCGGCTTTCCAGTTGAACTCGTTGGCCTCCACGCCCACATCGGATCTCAGATCTTCTCGCTCGAATCCTTCGAGAGGGAGGTGTCCGCGCTGGCGGACTTCTTTGTCCCTCTCGGTCTCTCGGAGCTCTGCCTCGGTGGAGGGCTTGGCGTTCCGTACGTCGTCGGCGAGGCAGCCCCGAGCATCACTGGCTGGGCTGACGCCGTGAAGCGAGCCGCCCTTTCGGCGGGGATACCACCCGAGGTGCGAGTGACCGCCGAACCGGGGAGGGCGATCGTGGCCGCAGCTGCTGTGACCTGTTACACGGTCGGCACGATCAAGAGGGTCCCCGGCATCCGGACCTACGTGAGCGTCGACGGCGGGATGAGCGACAACCCCAGGCCCGTTCTCTACGGAAGCGGCTACGAAGCCTTCCTGCCTCGTGCCGTCACCGCAGCGCGACCACGGGTCGTCACCGTGGTCGGGAAACATTGCGAGTCCGGCGACGTGATCGTCCGCGATGCGCAGGTCCCGGAGGATCTGTCCGTCGGCGACGTGCTGGCCACCCCGGTAACCGGAGCGTACGGCCACTCGATGGCCTCGACCTACAACAAGGTTCCCCGCCCGCCTGTCGTCTTCGTCCGAGACGGCGAAGCCAGGATGGTCGTCAGGCGCGAGACGTACGACGACCTCGTGGCCTTCGACGTCTAGCGAACTACTGTCGAAGAGATGGCAACACCGCTCAAGGTCGGGCTGCTCGGATGCGGCAACGTCGGAGGCGCGCTCGTCCGCCTTCTGGTCGACGACTCTGAGCGCATCGCGGCGCGTACCGGTTTGCAGGTCTCTCTTGCTGGTGTAGCGGTTCGCAGCCAATCGCGAGAGCGTGACGCGCCGGTGCCGGCCGGTCTGTTGACGGCGGATGCCCAGTCAGTTGTTTTCGATCCCGATGTCGACGTTGTCGTCGAGGTAATCGGGGGAATCGAACCGGCGAGAACCCTGATCCTGGCCGCTCTCAAGGCTGGGAAGCCAGTGGTAACGGCCAACAAGGAGCTCCTGGCCAACTGCGGGGCTGAACTGTTCGAGGCGGCCTCGACCGCGGGCGTGGACCTTCTGTTCGAGGCTGCGGTTGCCGGTGGCATTCCTCTGATCCGGCCGCTCCGGGAGTCGCTCGCAGGCGAACGGATCCGACGGGTCATGGGCATCGTCAACGGAACGACGAACTTCATCCTCACCAAGATGAGCGAGTCCGGAACCAGCTATCACGACGCCCTCGCCGAAGCCCAGAGCCTCGGGTACGCCGAAAGGGACCCGACCGCCGACGTCGAGGGATACGACGCCGCGGCCAAGGCTGCGATCCTCGCCAACGTTGCGTTCGGAGCGCGCGTCGTTGCCGGCGACGTTTACCGAGAGGGCATTAGCGCAATCACCACGGCGGATATATCCACGGCCAAACAGTTGGGCTTCGCGGTGAAGCTCCTCGCTGTGGTCGAACACAACGACGCCGCCGAATCCGTCACTGAATCCGTCGCGGTAAGGGTCCACCCGGCGATGATCCCGACTACCCACCCTCTGGCCGCGGTCAGGGACTCGTACAACGCAGTGTTCGTCGAAGGCGACGCGGTCGGCCAGCTCATGCTGCTCGGACGCGGAGCGGGAGGGATGCCTACCGCCAGCGCGGTGCTCGGCGACCTGCTCGACGCTGCGCACAACCTCACCACCGGCGGGGCGGGCCGTAGCGTCGCGCTGAGGAAAGTCGAGATCTGCCCCATCGATGATCTTCGTTCTCCTTACTACCTGACCCTCCAGGTGCTCGACAGGCCCGGGGTTCTGCACGCGGTGTCCGGGGTGCTGGGGCGACATCAGGTATCGATCAGGTTGATGGAGCAGGAAGCGCTTCCAGCCATCGCCGCGATCGACGAGGCTCCCAGGCCCGGATCGACCGCCGAACCATCGTCGCCGGCAACCATGGCCGGACCTTCTGCCGTTGCGGGAGGCGAGCCGGTCGCCCGGCTGGTGTTCGTCACCCACCCTGCATACGAGCGGGACGTCCAGGCGTGTCTGCACGACCTGCGCCACCTGGACGTAGTCGACAGCATCGGCGGACTCCTGCGCGTCATTGGATCGTGACTCGAGTGGCGTCCGGCTGGAAAGGCGTTATAGAGGAATACCGCCAGTTCCTGCCGGTGGGCGCGTCGACTCCGGTGGTGACACTCCAAGAAGGGGGCACCCCTCTTCTGCCGGCGCCTCGCATCTCGGAGAGGGTGGGGGCGACGGTGTTCCTGAAGGTTGAAGGGGCGAATCCGACCGGATCATTCAAGGACCGCGGAATGACCGTCGCCATATCGAAGGCGCTCGAGGAAGGCGCCAAGGCCGTCGTTTGCGGTTCGACCGGCAACACGTCGGCATCCGCGGCGGCATACGCATCGCGCGCGGGCATGACGTGCGCTGTCCTCATCCCGGAGGGATACATAGCCCTTGGCAAGCTGGCCCAGGCTCTGATCCACGGAGCCCGAGTTCTCCAGATTCGAGCCAACTTCGACGCCGCCCTCGAGATTGTCCGCCAGCTCGGCGACACCGCACCGGTGACCGTTGTGAACTCGATCAACCCGTACCGGATCGAAGGCCAGAAAACAGGAGCCTTCGAGATCGTCGACGTCCTCGGCGACGCGCCCGACTTCCATTGCATCCCCGTCGGCAACGCGGGGAACATCACCGCGTACTGGAAGGGATACCGCGAGTACCAGGACGCGGGACGGCTATCCAAGCTGCCTCGAATGCTCGGGTTTCAGGCCGCGGGTGCCGCACCGCTGGTCGCGGGGCACCCGATCGAGGAGCCCGAGACTGTCGCCACAGCAATCCGGATCGGCAAGCCCGCCTCGTGGTACGGGGCCACGGCTGCGGCTACCGAGTCGGGGGGGTCGATTGCGGCGGTGACCGACGACGAGATCCTCGAGGCGTACAGGTTGCTGGCGCAGGAGGAGTCGGTGTTCTGTGAACCGGCGTCGGCTGCGTCGGTGGCCGGTCTGTTGAAGTCGGAGGTTCCGTCGGGGTCGACGGTTGTCTGCGTCCTGACCGGCCACGGGCTGAAGGATCCCGACATTGCTATCGGGCAGATCGCGGTTCCGACTCCGGTCGATCCAGAGATTGGTGCGGTGCGGGCCGAACTGGGTCTCTGATCGCCGGCTTGGTGGTTGCCGCTAGGGCCTCCGGCTAACTACCATGGACCGGTCGTCGTCCGCGCCGGAGTGCCTGCCGGGCGATGGTGCGCCCCTTTCAGGCCTGAACTCGCGGCGTGCACCAGCCGATTGACACACCGACGCCGTGGTATCCAGCGAGCCGGTGGCCGACATCCTCTCCTTTTTCCCTTTCGAACCCTAAGAAGACCACAAACGAGGTTTCACATATGAGCGGAACGCAGCTCGAGCGCTCGGTCCTCGAGGCCAAGGAGCGCGAGGAGCTCTTCGCCATCGCCGACGCCCTTGGAACCAAGCCGACGGCGCGCGCGAAGAAGTCGGACCTGGTCAACCAAATACTGCGCGCGACCGGTGTTGAGGCCGACGCCGCCGGCGAAGGCGCCAAGCCGCGGCGGACGCGCGCTCGCAAAACGTCGACCGAGGCGGCTTCCGACCAGGCGGGCAACCAAGAGACGGGCCAGCAGCCGGTGCCCGACTCCGGGGTGCCGTCGGGCGAGGAGGGGGAAGTTGGGCCGTCCCGGCCGCCCCGGCAATCACGAGCGATCGAGGCCGGCGCAGACGTGGAAGGTCGCGATCGGAGTCGATCGGGTGCTGAATCGGTCGGTGTCGCGCCGGTAAACGGGGCTCTCGACGGTCCGGCCGCTGCGAACGTTTCCAACGCTTCGAACGGCGGTGGCGCCGGGCAGGACCACGGGGATGCACAAAACACGGTCACCGAGCGCGGGGCGGGCGGCCGGACAACCCAGGACGGCCCGAGCCATGGACCCGGCCAACGCCAATTCGACGCGGAACCCGGCAACCGGCGAAACCGCCGGCGGCGCGGGCGAGACCGTTTCGACAGAGGGGAGCGTGATCTTCCCGGCCAGAACGCCGAGTCGCAGTTCAGCGGGGAACCGATCCCGGTGAGCGGCTACCTCGACACCCGTGACGAGGGTTACGGGTTTCTCCGGACGGACGGCTTTCTGTCCGGGCCGGGAGATGTTTATGTGTCGATCAGCCAGGTGCGGCGCTTCGCTTTGCGCAAGGGTGACTACCTCGAAGGCGCCGCCCGTCCCGCCGGCGGGAACGAGAAGTATCCGGCGCTGCTCCGGATCGACAAGGTTTCGGGCCTGACGCCGGACGAAGCCAGGGAGCGGCCTCGCTTCGAAAACCTCACCCCGCTCTTTCCCGATCAGAAGCTGCGCCTCGAGATTCCCGGCGACCCCGCGAACGTGACCGCCCGGATCGTCGATCTGATATCGCCGATCGGCAAAGGCCAGCGCGGCATGATCGTCTCCCCACCGAAGGCTGGGAAGACCACGATCCTCAAGCAGATCGCCCACTCGATCGAGGCCAACAATCCCGACGTTCACCTGATGGTGCTCCTCGTCGACGAGCGGCCCGAAGAAGTCACGGACATGCGGCGGTCGGTCAAGGGCGAGGTCATCGCGTCGACGTTCGACCGTCCTGCCGAGGAGCACACCCAGGTCGTTGAGCTCGCCATCGAGCGGGCCAAGCGGATGGTCGAGGTCGGGCGCGACGTCGTCATCGTCCTGGACGGGATCACCCGCCTAGCGCGTGCCTACAACCTCGCCCAGCCCGCGACCGGCCGGATCATGTCGGGTGGCATCGACACCGGCGCCCTGTACCCGCCGAAGAAGTTCTTCGGGGCAGCGCGGAATATCGAGGAGGGCGGATCGTTGACGATCCTGGCTACCGCGCTGGTCGAGACCGGGAGCCGAATGGACGAGGTGATCTTCGAGGAGTTCAAGGGAACAGGAAACATGGAGTTGCGGCTGGACCGGAGGCTTGCCGAGAGGCGCATCTATCCGGCGATCGACGTGAACGGTTCGTCCACACGTCACGAGGAGTTGCTGTTCGACCGGGTGCAGCTCCAGCAGGTGTGGAAGCTGCGCCGTGTTCTCAACGCGCTTGGGAGCGAAGGCAGCAGCGCCGCCGGGCTCGAGTTGCTGTTGGACCGGCTCAAGGCCACCAAGACCAATGACGAGTTCCTCGCCGAGGTGGCGAAGAACCCGACACCGGCGATGTGAGCCGGTTACATGAGATTTAGAAGATTTAGGAAGGAGTCTTCATGAAGACCGAAACCCATCCCGAGTACGTGACCGCCAAGGTGACCTGCTCGTGCGGCAACACTTTCACGACCCGCTCGACCAAGGGCGAGCTTCACACCGAGCTCTGCAACGAGTGCCACCCGTTCTACACCGGCAAGCAGAAGCTGGTCGATACCGGTGGCCGGGTCGAGCGCTTCGAACGCCGTTACGGCCGGAGGGGCAAGAAGTCGTAGCTTCTCCGGGTGCCGGCGGGACCGCCGGCGCGGCTGATCAGCTGAGCCAGCTGCGGGCGGCGAAGCTTCGCGCTCTCGTCGGTCAGCACTGGGACAAAGACACCGCTCGTCTCGGTGAACACGTGGCGTTCGTAGGGGGCGCCGCGCTGGTCTCGCCGGGCGAGCGTTGCGCGATGTGGGTGCTCATCGATGACGGCGAGGTGGCACGATTCGGACCGGCGCTGGCGTTGGCGGACAGCCGGGGCGCGGCGTCTCTGGATGTGCTCGTAGAGGAGGCCGTGCCCGGCGCTGCAGGCGTGATCGCCCGGCGTGCGGAGGAGATGGCCTCTCCGCCGGGGGTGTGGACGTTGTCCGGGCGTGAGATCGAGCGGTCGGCGCCGGCGGGGGTGCCCGACATTTCCGAGGTCGCCGGCGACAGCGGCGACGCGGAATACGTCGGGCTCCTGGCGGCGCACGGAATCGAACCGGTATTCGAGCACGGGGTGCTCCGGGGTGAGGTGCTCGGGCTAGAGGTGGCCCGGGTGATCGGCGGAGACCTGGTGGTTGGGGTCGGCAGGCACGACCGCAACGCCCGGCTGGAAATGCGGCCGGGCGAAGACATCGGTGCGGCGCTTGACGAAGCCGCCGCAGCAGTTCGCGCCCGGCGCCGGCCCGGCGTCACACGACACCCTGCCAACACGCTCGCCCGATCGCGGTGGTTGCGGGCAGTGGTCTGTGCCCGCCCCTCGCTCGTCGGGGCCGATGTTTTGACGGTCGTAGCTCCCCCCATGCCGTGGTTCGACCTGCCCGAGGCCGGTGCGGCTCCCTGCGTCGGTGTTCTGGCCGGCGGGGACCCCGTCGTAGTTGTGTGCTCGGTCGGGATCGACCTCGACCTGGTACCGACGGCTGCAGACTGCAGGGTCCTCTATCGCCCGGCCGGTCGTCTGATCCTCGCTGTGCCCCACGGAGACGATGCGCCGGTCAACCGACGGCTGGCCGCGGCCCTTGCCCGGCCCGCGGAAGTCGTCACCGTTCCGCGGGATTGGGAGGCTCTGCCCGACGGCGTGCCTTGAGCGAGTACATCAGGGGCAGCCGCCCGGGGGGCGGCCACCGGTAGCGCCCGTCCTTTCCCCTGATCAACCATCCGCCGAGATCCGAGTGGCACCAGTCCCATTCGTTTACGAACCTCAAGTCGAACCCGGCGTTGAGCACTTCGTTGATCACTTGCGAGATCGGGTGCTGCCATTCGTAGCAAGTGTTGTGTTCGGTGGCGGCGTTCCTGTCCGCGTAGGTACCTGGGCTGTCGTCGACAAACGGAGCGACCGAAAAGTAGTCGTACTTGACTACCGGTTCCTTGTCGTCGAAGACCCATGCGACCGGGTGGTACTCGCACACGTAGAGCCATCCACCCGGCTTCAGGAGCCTGGCGCAGATCGCAGCCCAACGGTCTATGTAGGGAAGCCAGTTGAGCGCGCCTTTACCGGTGTAGATGACGTCGAACTCGCCGGCGCCGAGAACCTCGGGCGCGTCGTACACGTTGGCCTGGACGAACGTGGCTCGGTCGGCGAGATCGAGCTCGGCGGCGAGGCCGCGGGCGGTTTCGATCGCGGGCTGAGAGAAGTCGAGCCCCACAGCGGTGAGCGTCGGGTGGAGCCTCGCCAGATCGAGGGTGTCGAGACCGAAGTGGCATTGCAGATGCGCCAGCCGTAAACCTCCGAGCGGCCCGAGCTCTTCGATCTCGAACGGCTCCAGTTTTGGTCGGCCGGCCTTGAAGCCGTCGACGTCGTAGAACTCGGAGCGGACGTGGATTGGCACCCGTTCGTCCCACATCCGGCGGTTGAGATCCATCCCCTTCTCGGCGTCTTGGGCGTTGTCCGAGGCCACTGCGGTGAGTGTATGCGGAGGAGGTGGTCCGGCTGTAATATCATGAAATGCATCAACAGTGGGTAACCGTTGCCTCGGGCCAGGGCGGTGTCATCAGCAGGGCGCAGCTGCGTCAGGCCGGCGTGACCTCCGGCCGGTTCCATGGCCTCCTATCCCAAGGTGTCCTACGACGGGCGCCGCGCGACCCACCGGTACGCTGGTGGATCGTGCTGGATCGTCTCGAGAACCTGGAACGTGAGTACGAAGTCGTGCTCGCGCAGCTCTCGGATCCGGCCGTCATCTCGGACCAGCGCCGGCTGAGGGACGTCTCGAGGCGGCACAAGGAGCTGGAACCGATCGTGGAGGCGCTCAGGGACTATCGCTCCGCGGCCGGCGATCTCGACGCGGCGAGGGAGATGCTCGCCGAAGCCGACGGGGCTGACCGCGACATGCTGCGGGCGGAGATCGCCGAGTCCGAGTCTCGGATCGCGGACCTGGAGGAGCGGCTCAAGTTGTTGCTGCTTCCGAAGGACCCGAACGACGGCAAGAACGTGATCGTGGAGATCAGGGGGGCCGAGGGTGGCGAGGAGGCCAACCTGTTCGCCCGGGATCTCTACGAGATGTACACGCGGTACGCCGAGCGGAAAGGGCTCGGACTGGAGGTCCTCTCGACCGACCCGTCGGACATGGGTGGGTTCAATCAGGTGACGTTCGTGGTCAAGGGCGACACGGCCTGGTCGCATCTGAAATACGAAGGGGGCCCGCATCGGGTGCAGCGTGTCCCGGTGACCGAGTCGCAAGGCCGGGTACACACGTCTTCGGCGACGGTCACCGTGTTGCCCGAGGCAGAGGAAGTCGACGTGCAGATCGAAGAGAAGGACCTGAAGATCGACGTCTACCGCTCGACCGGGCCAGGGGGCCAGTCGGTGAACACCACCGACTCGGCCGTGCGGATCACCCACCTTCCGACCGGGATCGTGGTGGCGATGCAGGACGAGAAGAGCCAGATCCAGAACCGGGCGAAGGCGATGCAGGTGCTGCGAGCCCGTTTGCTCAAGGCCGAGCAGGACCGGCAGTCCGCCGAGCTGTCCAGCGCCAGACGCAGCCAGATCGGAGGGGGCGGCCGGTCCGAGAAGATCCGCACCTACAACTACAAGGAGAACCGGGTCACCGATCACCGCATCGGCCTGACCTTGTACAAGCTCGACAAGATCATGATGGGCGAGCTCGACGAGATCGTCGACGCGCTCATGGCGGACGAGAGGGCCGCACAGCTCGCCGGGGCGGGCGAAGACCCCGCGTTCGCCGCAGGATGACCAGCGTTCCGAGCCCGATCGCACCGGCGGGCCGGACCCCTACGACGCCGCTGAGCGAGCCGCCCCGGGAGACGTGGCGGGTCCTCTACGAGGAGGCGCGCCGGCGACTGGCCAACGATGTCGAGGCGCGCTGGCTGGTCGAGGAGGCCTCGGGCTTCTCCTGGCCGGAGCTGTCCAGAGAAGGGCCGAGTGTTGCGGACGCGGCAAGGGCGCGCTTCACCTCGATGCTCGAGCGGCGCGCGGCGGGGGAGCCCCTCCAGTACGTATTGGGGCACTGGAGTTTCCGGACCCTGGACCTGATGGTGGACCGAAGGGTGTTGATTCCGAGGCCCGAAACGGAGCAAGTGGTCGAGGCGGGTCTCGTCGAGCTCGATCTGACCCGAGCCAGCGACCCGAAACGCTCCCTGTTGGCGGTCGACCTCGGGACCGGTTCGGGCGCTATCGCGCTGTCGATCGCGGCGGAGCGGCACGGAGTAGAGGTATGGGCGACAGATCAGTCGCGCGAAGCCCTCGACGTCGCCTCGGCGAACCTGGCTGGGCTAGGGGGCCTCAGGGCAACGCGCGTTCGATTTGCTCATGGAGAGTGGTGGTCCGCGTTGCCGGAGGAGCTGAGAGGTCGGGTCGATCTGGTGATCTCGAACCCGCCGTACGTGTCCACCGCCGAGATGGGACTGCTCGACCCGGTCATCCGCGATTGGGAGCCGACCACAGCACTCGCGTCGGGGCCGACCGGTCTGGAAGGGATCGAGTCGATACTCGCAGGTGCTGCCGGCTGGCTGAGCCCTCGGGGATCCGCCGTGATCGAGATCGCTCCTCATCAATGTGAACGTGCGATCGAATCAGCGCGCGGGCTCGGATTCGAGCACGCACATATCGTCCAGGATCTCGCCGGCCGCGACCGGGCGCTGGTTGCGAGGATGAGCCCAAGATGAGGGCCGGGGTAGTGGACCAGTGATCTCACCGGTGCGCATCATTCCGGCGCTAGGAGACCCCCCTCCTCGAGATGCCATCGCGGCGGCGGTCGAGGCGCTACGCGACGGGGACATCGTCGGGCTGCCGACCGACACTGTCTACGGACTGGCCGCCGATCCCTGGCATTCGGGCGCCGCCGACAGGCTGTTCCGGGTCAAGCGCCGACCGAGGAGCATCGAGCTGCCGGTGCTCGTCTCAGATGCCGAACAGGCGCTGAGCCTGGTGACGGGCCTTCCCGACGCGGCGTTGAGGCTCATGAAGGCGTTCTGGCCGGGAGCCCTCACCCTGGTGATGCCGCGCCGCCCCGACGTCACGGCAGACCTCGGCGACGAGGACGCCACGATCGGGGTTCGTTGCCCCGCCCACCCGGTTCCGCTGGCCGTATGCCGGGAGATCGGCCCCGTGGCCACGACCAGCGCCAACCGTCACGGGGCATCCCCGCTGACGACCGCGGCGGAGCTGGCCGAGTCCTTGAGCGGCATGGCGATCGTCGTCGACGGCGGGAAGTGCGACGGCCCTGCGTCGACCGTTGTCGACGCGACCGGTGAGAGCCCGCGACTTCTGCGGGAGGGCGCGATTCCCTGGGAGCAGATCCTCGCCGTCGCCACCGCGTAGCGACGCCACCGCCTCTGAGCGGCCAACCGCTGGAAGACACCGAAAGAGACGCTCAGAGCGAAATCGCGTCAACTTGCCCCTATAAAGCCTGGCATGGGACGATGCAGCACGTGCTGATGTCCCGCCCAGTAGCAGGGGGCTTGTTCGCCTGCCGGAGAGCGGCTTCAGGTTTCGCCAGCGGCAACCATGTAGTTTCCCGGCAGGGCAATCATGGACAAAGAGCGACCAGGGATCATGGCATTCGCCGGCCTCGGGCTGATGAACGCCTTGTGCGTCGGAGCCGGGCTCGTCGGCGGTTGGTTCGCCGACAAGGCTGCTGGCACCTTGCCGCTCTTCCTGATGATCGGCCTCGTCGCCGGTGTCCTAGTCGGCGTATTGGCGACCAGGTCGGAGTTTAAGAGATACTTCTAGTCGTCCGCGACTACATTTTTTCCCGACCGAAAATACAGACCCAGGACCAACGAAAACTCCCATCACCCACCTAACCTTCAAGCCTGTGCTCACCGCCTTTCCCCTTACCGAAGTCGACCGGATCGTCCGAAGGACGGCTTACTCGACCATCGGCGCCGGCATAGCCGGCGCGGCGCTTGCCATCCTGCTCGGTCAGCCGTTGGTGGCCCCCGGGCTGGCTCTCGGCATCGCCCTGGCCATCGCCAACCACCGCGTGTTCCAGTCGTCGGCCATGCGCTTCACCACCCCCGAGGGAATGCTCAGCCGCAAGCCGTTCGCCGGGAGCGTCGCGCTGCGGCTCGGTGCGTGCACCGCGGTGGCCATCGGTCTGTTGATCGTCGCAAGGCCGATGGGATGGGGGGTCGTGGCCGGTCTGGCGGTCTTCCAGTTCATGATGCTCCTCAACGCCCTGGTCTCGCTGGCGCGCTATCAACGGCGCGAGATCGGCTCCTTGGCGGTGCCGGAGGGCGCGGATGAGTGACGAGCTTTCCGGTGATCGGCGCGGCGGAGGTCCCGCATGAGGGATCTGTCCGGCATCCTCGCCGTAAACATCCCGGTCGGGGATCACATCACCCGAAAGATCGGCGGTCTCAGCTTCAACCTCGACACCATCTGGACGACCGTTGCTGCGGCGGCGATCGTGCTGGGCATGGGCTTCTACCTCCGCCGCAACGCGACTGCGGAGGTCCCCGGTCGGCTCCAGTTGGTATGGGAGACGGTAGTTGGCACGGTGCAGGACCAGGTGGAAAGCAGCCTGGGCCCCCGTTACCGCAACGTCGTTCCTCTCGGCGTGACCATCTTCCTGCTGATCCTGATCGCAGACTGGATCGAGATCCTCCCAGGCTTGTTCCACAACACGGACTACGCGCCCTCTCCGACAGCCGATGTGAACCTGACTTACGCGATGGGGATCACGGTCTTCGTTCTGTTCACTGCGGCTTCGATCAGGAAGAAAGGTCTCTGGGGCTACATCACGAACTTCTTCCGCGCCCCGAGGTGGATGTTCCCGATCCACATCGTGGAGGAGATCACCAAACCTCTGACCCTGGCGCTGCGGCTCTTCGGGAACCTTTTCTCCGGCGGGATCATGATCGCGTTGCTGATCAGTTTCATCCCGAAGTTCTATTTCTTCAGCATCATCTTCACGCCGATCTGGAAGCTCTTCGACATGTTCATCGGCGTCATCCAGGCGTTCATCTTCGCCCTGCTGACGATCCTCTATTACCAGTTTGCCGTCGAAGAGGGTGGGCACTGAAGTGACCACCCTTGACCAATCAAATGGGTCGCCGAGGCCCAGATAGGAGAAGCCCAACAAAATGGCAGCAACCACGCAGAAGGCCATCGAGCTGGCCGGTGCCTTCACTGGAGGAGGCCTCGCTCTCGGCGGCGGCGCGATCGGCGCGGCAGTAGGTGACGGTCTCGCCGGTAGCCAGACCATCGCCGGCATCGCACGCCAGCCTGAGGTCCAGGGTCGTCTCTACACGACGATGTTCCTGATCGTCGGTCTGGTCGAAGGCATGTACTTCATCAACTTGGCTTTCGCCGCGCTGTTCGTTTTCGTACTCGCCAAGGGCTAATCGTCGATGGTCGGCTCGTCCAACTTCCTAGTACCGAACGCGACGTTCATCGTCGAGCTGATTGCGTTCCTGATCGTCGTGTTCGTGATCGGCAGATACATCCTCCCGTACATCACCAAGCCGATGGAGGAACGCCAAGCGACGATCCGCCAGGCTCTGGCCGACGCGGAAGAGGCGAAGCGCCGCGCCGCCGAGGCCGAAGAGGAGTACAAGCGGGTGATCGCCGAGGCACGCTCAGAGGCGCGCTCTGTTGTTGACGAGGCGAGCAAGCTGGGCGAGCGAGTGCGAGCGGATCGACGCCAGCAGGCCGAGGAGGAGTACGAGCGAATCCTTGCGCGGGCGCGAGAAGACATCGATGCCCAGACGAGGCGCGCCACCGAGGAACTCCGGCGGAGCGCCGCCGATCTAGCGGTGACCGTCGTGGAGAAGGTCATCGGCGAGGGTCTCGACACCTCGGCGCAGAAGGCCCTGATCGACAGAACAATTGCAGAGGTCGACTCGAGTGCCAGTGCTGGGGTGACCGGCTAGGTGCGGCAAAGCATCCGCGGCTACACCGACGGGGTCATCGAGCTTGCCGGCGATACATCGAGCCTCGCGTCAATCGCGACCGAACTATCTGCGATCAAGCAGGTAGTCGACGCTTCCGAGGATCTGCGTCGCGTTCTTGCCGACGCCGGGGTGACCGCCTCGGCCCGGCGCGCCGTGGTGACGGAGCTGTTTCAAAGCAGGGTCAGTGATCGCTCGTTGGAGCTGGTCAACTTCGCGGTGGACGCGGACCGCGCCGGCGAATTTCTCTCCAACCTCACTTGGCTGGTTGCTCGCGTGGAGGCCGCCGCAAGAGGCGCGCGTCCCGTATCGGAGCCCGTTCTCGGACATCACGCCGCGGAAGAGCGTCTCGACGGATACGCCACTGCGGTACTCGGCCAGCTTCGAGGCGACGCGGAGCTGACGCGAGTCGCCGACGAGCTGTTCCGGTTCATGCGCGTCGTCGACGGCTCGACAGAACTCACCGTGGCGCTCACCGACCGTGATGTACCTGCCGAGCGCCGCCGGTCCCTGGTCGAGGACCTCCTTCGTACGAAGACGGAACCGATTACGCTTCACTTGGCGGCCTACGCGACTCAGGTCGGCAGGCCCCGCGACTACCAGGCGCTTCTCGGCTTTCTCGTCGACCGGGTCGCCGCCGAGAGCAACCGCCGGCTCGCGGAGGTCCGCGCCGCGGTCGACCTAGACGAATCACAACGTCAGCAGCTGGCCGACGCATTGTCCCGGGTGGTCGGCCGCGGCGTCGACATAAGGGTGACGATCGACCCGTCGGTACTGGCCGGGTTCGTCGCGACCATTGGCGACACCGTCGTTGATGGCAGCGCACGGCATCGCCTCGAGATCTTGAAAGAGCGCCTCCTAACCCCCGAGGCCACCGTCAATACAGGAGACAGCTGATGGCAACACAGGAGACAGCTGATGGCTGAACTCGCAATCGATCCCGCCGAAATCAGCGCCGCACTCCGTCGCAACGTCGAAGGATTTACCGCCGGCGTGTCGACGGAGCAGGTGGGCCGGATCCTCGAGGTCTACGACGGGATCGCACGGGTATCCGGGCTGCCGAACGCGGCGGTGAACGAGCTTCTCGAGTTCGAGGGCGGGGAGCTCGGGCTTGCCCTTAACCTCGATGAGGATTCGATCGGCGCAGTAGTTCTCGGCGAGGTCGACGATCTCGAGGAAGGCCAGACGGTACGCGCAACTGGTCGGATTCTCTCTATTCCCGTCGGCGACGCGATGCTCGGTCGAGTCATCAACCCGCTAGCGGAACCGCTCGACGGTCTTGGTCCTATCGCGACAGAGTTCACCCGCCGCCTGGAGGTTCAGGCCCCTGGAGTGATCGACCGCCAACCGGTGAAGGAGCCGCTACAGACCGGCATCAAGGCGATCGACGCCATGACCCCGATTGGCAGGGGCCAGCGCGAGCTAATCATCGGAGACCGCAAGACCGGCAAGACCACCGTCGCGATCGACACGATCCTCGCCCAGAAGGGCCAGGGCGTGAAGTGCATCTACGTCGCGATCGGCCAGAAGGGCTCCACCGTCGCGCAGACCGTCGCCACGCTCGAGGAGCACGGCGCGATGGACTACACGGTGGTCGTGAACGCGCCCGCCGCCGACGAGGCCGTGTTCAAGTACCTCGCCCCCTACGCCGGGTGCGCGATCGGCCAGCACTGGATGGACAACGGCGAGCACGCCCTTATCGTCTATGACGACCTGTCGAAGCAAGCCGAGGCGTACCGGCAGCTTTC